>JAFWJP010000064.1 GCA_017514645.1 Solobacterium sp.
CGATATGATCATCGTCAAAGCCTGAAAGATACATACACAGGATCATTATGATCCTGTTTTTGTTCATACTATGAACTGTTTTCGTTTACAATGATGCTAAGGAGAAGATTTGCTATGACATCTGAAAGTCTTTCCCGCATGGGGATCCTGAAGCCTGCACTCTCTGCCCTGCTCTGTCTCAGCTGCGCATGTGCAGCTGACAATACCGAGCCCGAAACGCCGGAAGAAACCGGCAGTACGGAAACGGAAACACCGGTTACAGACAGAACGCCTGCAGAGATTTCCGAAACAGCTATGGACAACTTTGTCCGGAAACTCAATGATGGAAACTACACCATTGAAGCACCCGGATTCATGACGACATCGGTTCCGTCCCCTGATCTGGTCGTATTTGATTATGCAGAGGACATGTATACCGATCTGGCGCTGATGACGCTGAACGGTGAAACATTCCGCAGCAGCCTCCTGGATGATGCTGCAGACAATGTCCAGTTCATGACAACGGACAACGCCGTCACAGCAGCCGGAAACAGGCTGCCCAATGCCTGGATGGACATCAGTGACGACAACATGTTCAACCTGTTCTACAACGATGTGAATGCACCGCTGGAATTCACCTCCAATGATGACAACGTCAAGACAACCTTGATGGCCCTTGGCGGGTATGGTGCAACTGCTATGAGTCTGATGCATGAAGTGCATATGACCTTTGATGCAGAAGATCCCACGACTGTGCATTTTACAGCGGTTGTGGATGACAATCCCGTTGCGCGCATCTACTTCGATGACCTCGACATGACACTGCGTTTCGGCGATGCGAAGAGTGATCCGCGTGCGGAGGCCTGGCTGAAGGCACCGGTCTATCCGGAGGCGGAGACGGAATGGAGCCAGGGCGATTACTTCCTGATGAATTCTGTATTCATCACGAAATCCGACGAAAAAACCCTGCCGTTCCCGGATTTCGCCAGCTATGCTATGCGCATCGATGAAGATGTCTTCGAACAGCACGATGCAATCAAGCTGACCGATTCCCATGCAAGCGAAGAAGATGTTGCGCATTATATCTCTGTTCTGGAGGATGAGGGGTTCACACCTGCGGAGGCTGAGGATGAAGAAGGAAATCCGATCACTGTCTACCGCCGGGTTCTGAGAGAGGACTACCGTTGCTGTGTACAGGCGTATCCGCACTATGACAACGGATTCGTACTGGACGCGAAGAAATACTATGACCACCCGGTCTACAACGATCTGAATGAAATCAATGCCGTGATCCGTGACTTCGGATATCTTGATCTGAAAGAGACGGAAACTCTTACAGGATGGAACGGCTATGATGCCGGTACGGATATTACGGAATCCTGGCTGTACTTCTTCCACTATGATCTGGCTCTGTACGCCACGGCTGCATTTGATGATCAGGAAGCGGCTGAAACCTATCTGAAGGCGTATGCAGACCGTCTGATGGAACAGGGCTATGTACCGGACAATGAATTCATGGCCGACAGTGATGAACCGGATCACTATGTTTCACCCAATGGTTCCGGTACGTTCCGCTGGCATTACAACGATGACGGTACAGTAACCCTGCTGTTCCGGCATGAAAAGGAGATCGCTGCAGAAGAAGCAGTGATGCTCATTGCGGATGCAGGGATCCCTGAACCGGCTCTGCGCGGGGGTGTAACCTGCCGGAATATTACGGAATATCACAGAATGGTACGCGGATTCAAAGGACAGCTCTACTTCACCGTATCTCAGCCGTTTGCGAGCGCTGCGGACGCGGAACGGTTCCTGGATGATTACACCGCTGTTCTGGAAAATGCCGGCTATGAGCGTACGAATCCGGCAATGGTCGGCTCGTTGAGGGAGAATGCCTACTACAACGAAGAAGAAGATAAATTCGTTGCCTTCGACTACTTCCCTGCCGATGACAGCGCAATGATTAACTTCGAATTTGTATCGAACAAATAATGACCGGAAGAAACAGGACCATCACGGTCCTGTTTTTGTATAATGAAACTGAAAGAGTCTCGCTGTTTGACAGCGCCGGACTATACAGGCAAACCCTATGATATTCAATGCCCTGATTCCCGAACTATCGGTTACAGACATCGAACGTACAATACATTTCTATACGGAGATCCTGTCGTTCAGGGTAGAATACGAACGTCCGGAAGACCGGTTTGTTTTCCTGTCCCTGGAAGACAATCAGATGATGTTCGAACAGGTCAACGGGCACTGGAGTACCGGTGAACTGGAGTATCCGTACGGCCGCGGTGTCAATTTCGAACTCACGGTTTCCGATATCGACACCCTCTACCGGAAGATCCTCGATGCCGGAATCACACCATTCCGGGAGATGATGACAAATCACTACCGGAACGGCAATGAGATGATCATACAGAAGGAGTTCCTGGTCCAGGATCCGGACGGATATCTGCTGCGCTTTACAGACTGAATGCGGATCCGGAAAGTGTGCATTCCGAACAGAATACAAAAGAGAAAGAGAACGGTACTATGAAGAAAAGCATACTTGTTTCTGCAGTCCTGTCACTGCTGATATGCCTGGCAGGGTGTCTGATCAACTATCGTTCCTATCAATCCTCCGGGAGCCTGAAATGGGCTGTACGGACCTTCGGCGGAGAGATCACGATAGAAAACGGATTCGGATGGCACCTTGTGCACATCTACGCAATGACACCCGGACAAGGTGATACTGTCCGTCTGTCCTTTTCCGTTGCCGGTTTCCTCCTCTCGTTTCTTGCATTATTCGCAGTTGTACATGTATTCAGCGTTCTGATCCGCACCCTGCATAGACATCATGCACAATGAAGAACACTGCATGCTTCACATGATACTGTGATACCATTGGGATATTGCGGAGGTTTTCATTATGGCAAAAAAGGCAATTGTCACAGGAGGCAGCAAAGGAATCGGAAAAGGAATCGTCCATGCCCTGGCCAGAGACGGCTACGATATTGCGTTCTGCTGCCTGGATAAGGAATATGAAGCAGAAGCTGTCGCAGAAGATATCGGAAAACAATACGGACGTGAGGTATTCTGGTTCCTCTGCGATCTGCGACAAGACGGTGAAGCAGACCGGTTCTTTCAGGATGCACTGAATGTACTCGGCGGGCTTGATGTCCTCGTCAACAACGCCGGAAAGACGATCTTTGAGCCTCTCTACGGTATTACAGAGGAGAAACTGGATCATCTGATGAACCTGGATTTCCGTTCCAACGTCATCCTGATGCGCAATGCGTCAAAGTATATGATCGATCACGGCATCAAGGGATCCATCATCAACATCACCTCCAGCCGGGGAGAGCGCGCCTATCCGGAATGCGGGATCTACTGCGGACTGAAGGCCGCCCTGAATCATGCCATTGAAGCATTTGCGCTGGATGTCGCCCGCTACGGCATCCGCATCAACAACGTCGCTCCCGGTGCAACCCGTGTCCGTACCAAGGAAGACCTGCGTCATCTGGATGATGACGACCGGAAAGACTATTTCTACCGCAAGGAATTCGATGATCACTCCGTCCCGATCCGTTCGGATTTCTGGGATGAGCTCGGTACCATGATCCCGATGCTCAGAGCCGGAACACCGGAAGACATCGCCAATGCGGTCAGTTTCCTGGTTTCGGACAAAGCATCCTATATCACCGGCATTACACTGCGGGTCGACGGCGGACTGATCCTGCCGGGCATGCCGGAAAACTCCGCCGGAATGAGTGCCGGAGCCAGCGGTTCCTGGGGAAATACAGGAAGCACAGAGGAGAAAGAATAATGAAAGCCGGAAAATGTACATTTCTTGCTGCGTCGCTCATATTGACGCTGAGTGCCTGCGCACAGGAACCGGATCCCGTACCCGAGACAGAAACACCGATGATCGAAGGCTATGCAACGATCCATGAGCAGGAATTCGGCGGTGTCTACATTGAGATTACGATTGATGACTTCAACCGCCTTGGGTTCGTCTACGGCGACAGTGTTGACGTTGTCTTCTCCAACGGGTACACCCTTGAGGACATCCCCTACTACAATGGTTACTACGTCGATGCGGGCAAACCGCTTCTGATCGCGTATCCCGGCTATGACTATATCAAAGCTGCGGTCAATTACGGGGACGATCTCTGGGAGACGGCCGGACTGCGGGCAGACAGAGAACTCAATCTCTGGATGAAAGCTTCCCTGGATGAACACTCCACCGCCAGCATCTACCTGAATGAACACGGAAAATACGCCGATATCCAGGAAGCGCGTGACATTCATTACACCGACCTGCGGACGGATTATCCCAGTGATGAAGTATTTGCGAACTTCCGCATGATCCGCATGGGTGATCTGGCAGAGGGCATGCTGTACCGTTCTGCCTCACCCTGTGACAACCAGCACAAGCGCGCACCGTATGTCGACCGGCTGATCCGGGAAGCAGGTGTCAATGCGATCCTCGATCTGGCGGATACCGATGTCAAGATCGAACGGTACATCGCAGCGGATGACTTCGATTCTCCGTATTTCCTGCCATTGTACGAACAGGACAATGTGCTTCCGATCGGTCTGAACATGAACTACTATTCCGAAGAATTCGCTGAGATGGTTGCGGACGGACTCATCCGCCTCACGGAAACGGAACCGCCCTACCTCATCCACTGTACGGAAGGCAAGGACCGCACCGGCTTTGTCTGCATGCTTGTGGAAGCCCTGGCAGGCGCTTCCTATGAAGAGATCGTGGATGACTATATGCTCACATACGCCAACTACTACAAGATCACAGAAACTTCCGAACCATCCAAATACCGTACGATCCTGGAGAAGAACCTGGATGATATGATCCGCTCCGTCGTCAATGATGACGATGTGGATATCACCGCAGCCGACCTGTCCGTATATGCCCGCAGCTATCTGAACCGGGCAGGCATGAACGATGAGCAGATCGATGCATTCCTCTCACGCATTACGGAATAACACAGGACCTTACAGAGCCCCCGGGCTCTGTTTTCTGTATAATAGAAAGCATAGACATGAAGGAGGAATACCTGCATGACCCGTATACTGCTGTCTGATGACCGGTCGGATTTCGTCCGGCTGGATGAAGCTGTCCCGGACATTATCCTGGAGATCCGCTACTACTCAACCTTCAATTTCATCGGGGACCGGATCGACGGTTACGGAGCCCCTGTTGCCCTGATGACAAAGCAGGCAGCCGCGGCACTTCAGAAAGCTGGTCAAGCTGCAGCCGCGCTGGGATACCGGCTGAAGGTCTTTGACGCCTACCGTCCGCAGTGCGCTGTTGATCACTTCATGCGCTGGGCAGCCGATGCAGATGATACCAGGATGAAGGAATACTTCTATCCGGAACTGGACAAGCATGTACTGATCCCCCAGGGTTACATCTCAGAACACTCCGGACATACCCGGGGAAGCACCCTGGATCTCACACTGTTTGATATGAAAGCTGAAAGAGATGTTGATATAGGCGGACCGTTTGACTGGTTCGGCGAGCGCAGTCATCCCGCCTACACCGGGATCACGGAGGAACAGCATCGCATGCGCATGACACTGCGGGAAATCATGCTTGACAGCGGTTTCCTCCCCTACGAAGCAGAATGGTGGCACTTTACCCTGAAGGATGAACCATACCCGGATACCTATTTCACATTCCCGGTTTGCTTATGGAAAGAAGGATCAAGATGAAAGATCAAGCTCACGAAAAAGAGAAGCAGAGAAAGCTGAGCCCGGCGGAACAAAGGCGCATGGACCGCTTCACCGGAATCTGCACGGAACTGGAAAAACAGGGATATACCAGAACGGAACTGACCATCGGTATTGTCTGGGCCAACATCTTCTCGATCATCCTGGCGATTCCCGTCTTTGCGGCGGGGATTCTGCTGTTCATCCGGATCCATCCAGGCAGTCCGCTGTCATTCTCCGGAATCAGTTTCCTGGTGTTCTGGATCGCTGTACTCATTCTGGTTGTAGTACACGAACTGATTCACGGAATCACCTGGAGCTTTTCCGCAAAGAACGGCTTCAAGGATAATGAATTCGGTTTCATGAAGGAATACCTCACGCCCTACTGTACCTGTACAACACCGCTGCCGGAAGGCGGATATATTGCCGGCGCACTGATGCCCTGCATTCTTCTGGGTATCCTTCCTTCCATTGCCGCAATCGTTCTGGGAAACGGGCTGATGCTGTTCATCGGAATGGTGATGATCGTTGCGGCAAGCGGTGACATCCTGATCGTAGCCGAACTGCTCAAGCACCGCTTTTCAGGAAGATCCCCGCTGATCTATGATCATCCGACGCAGGCAGGCTGTGTCATATTCGAGCAGGGAGAATGATCCTGCCTCACGCTGCATCCATCGCACCAATGCGATGATTCAGAAAGGAATAACTATGACCAAACAAAGAAAAACATCCGTTCTGTCCTTCATCGGACTGACTGTATTCTATCTGCTGATCCGCTTTCCCCTGTTCTCCCTGCACGGGATGAAACAGTGGCCTTTGATCCTCTACCTCATTGGCGCAGCACTGACATTGATACCGGGATTCCTCAAACCGGAACAGAACCGGACATTGCCGGTCGTCGCCTGTCTGGCCTATCTTCTCGGTTTTATCACCGCATATTTCACCCAGTCGGATTACGGTGAAGGGCTGAACAATCTGTGGATCCTCTGGACCTATGTCTTCCTGGGTGCTTCATTTGCCGCAGTCATCCTCGATATCGCGGTCGCCAGAGCCTCACACCGGACACCCCCGGAACAACATTAAGGAACCCCTGGTTCCTTTTTCTGTATAATGGATATACTGCGGAGGAAATACCATGAAACTGCGGAAACTGACTGCGGTATTCCTGATACTGCTGTTCTGTACCGGAATTGCCTGCGTTGACAAAACGAAATACCGGGAGATCCTGGAATCTGTTTCTCCGGACGGAACCAAGTCCCTGCAGATCCTGCAGAACGGCGATCCGGACTTTCCCTACGGAGAAACCAGGTGTACCGCTGTCCTGTACAAAGACAGTGAAGAATACTCCCGTACGGAGATCACAATGCTGAATGACGGCAAGAACGCGGAACTGGAGAACTTTGAAGCCGAATGGCAGACAGACCGTGTCATTCTTACGGTACATGCAGAAGAAGCCGAAGATCAGATCATCGACCTGTATTTCGGCGAAGCAGAGCGGTTTACCTTCAATCCGCATGTCATTCCGAAGGAGTACATCCAGCTGTACGGCGAAGGAACGAAGTCGGCTTTCTTTGCCCTCTGTGACGCTGTTCTGGCTGCGGAGGATACCTTTCCCTGCCCGAACGAAGAGATCATGCACCGGGTACTGGGAATCGCCCGTACCTGTTTCCCGCCTGCCGCATACTTTACGGATACAGAACACTGCTATGTTTCGGACGGAACCGCGCACATTGCCTATACTGTTGACCGCAGCGGCCTTGTCTCTGAAACGGGACGTTTCTGTGCCAAGGTCACAGATACTCTGAACGCTGCGATACCGCAGAAAACCGAACCGTATCTCATGGCAATGGAACTGCTGACCTTTCTGGCCCGCAAGAATACCTACGCAGAAGATACGACGCTGGATGATTTTCTGATCATAAGTCCTTACCGGGCAATCATGGAAGACACCGGAATCTGCCAGGAACTCGCCGGTGAATACACCTACTATCTGCTGCAGGCCGGCATTGATGCATTCCCCTGTTCCGCGCTCAACAGCGATCACTCCCAGGCACATGAATGGACGGTCGCTGAACTGGACGGTTCCTATTATCACTTTGATCCGACGCTTACGCTCGATCATCCCGACAGTCTGTTCTTCTTCGGCATGAATGATCTGCAGCGTTCCTACTACGGTGACTTCCCGGAAGAGAATTATACCTTTGCGGATTCCGATACGTTCCGGATCACAGCAGACAGTGACCGCTTCCTTCCGCTCTGGCTGGCAGAAAGCTATACCATCGATCAGGATACCGGCAGGATCACCTATCAGGAGATCTATTCCGGACTGACGAAGGAATATCATGAAGGAGACTGAATATGCATGAAAAAGAACAGTATTTCATTCAGACATTCATAAAAAACAGCCGACAGGAACGTCTGCTGTTTGAGTTCTCTCATCCGGATAAGCGGTACCGGGGTCTCAGCCGTTTCTGCCACAATGCAGAAGATCTGCTGAACAAAGGTCTGATTGCCCTCTCCGGCACTGACCTGGAACGTCAGGACGCTTTCCGCAGTTTTCTCAGACAGCACAGTGAGCCGTGCCGTCTGATCTCCCCGTCCCTGGAAGATACCGAACTGCCGTTCCCGGACGCAGCCTGTACCGCATTCCTTCTGCCGGACGCTTCCATTACCATCGGTCCCGGCTATGCCCTGGTCTGCAGTGAACCGGAACGCGGAGGAAGTATCAAATATCTTCTGATCGCTCGATGATCCTTCCATGATGAAGGATCATTTTGATTTCCAGGTTCCGGTCTGCCAGAATGATATCTGCGTATTTTCCCGGATCCAGCGAACCATAGTCATCATCGATGCCGATACTCCTCGCCGGATTCTCCGTACACGCCCGGAGCGCTGATTCCATCGGGATTCCCATCCCGACAGCTGTCCGCAAACAATCATACAGATCCGATACACTCCCGGCGATCACTCCGGAATCATGTTCCATGACTGCTCTGTTTCCTGATTTGCGTACCCTCTGCCCGCCCAGAGTATAGACACCGTCTGCCAGCCCCGTTCCTCTCATGGAGTCGGAGATCATGACGGTCCGGCTGTCTCCAAACAGATCAAACGCCAGACGGACCATTGCCGGATGTACATGAATGCCATCACAGATCAGTTCCGCACAGGAAGCGGATTCTGCAGCTGCCGCAGCCGGACCGGGATTTCTGTGATGGATCCCGTTCATCGCATTGAACAGATGGGTGATCCTGTCTGCCCCTGCCCGGAACGCTTCTTTTGCGGTCTCATAATCAGCCGCAGTGTGTGCCAGGGATACCCGATAATGATCCGACAGTCCGGGAATGGCCTCCATTGCGCCGGGCATCTCCGGAGCAATATCAACGATCCGGATCAGCTGCCCGCACGCTTCATCCAGACGTTTCACCAGATCCGCGTCCGCCGGTATCATGGCTTTCGGATCCTGTGCACCGCATTTCACCGGATTGAGAAACGGCCCCTCCAGATGAATACCAACCAGTTCAGCACCTTCCCCTTCATAGCTTCCGGCAGCCCGCATGATCTTCATCAGCTGTTCTTCCGGCAGACTCATCGTTGCCGGGCAGACTGCCGTAATCCCGTGCTCCAATTCATACCTGAGCAGTTTCCGAAGACTTTCTGCTGTACCGTCGGAGAAATCCGCACCGTCAGCACCGTGAAAATGCGTATCGATCAGCCCGGGAAATGCAAACAGTCCGTCTGCTTCCAGAACATCACCGCCGGAACTCTCACGGATCCTTTCACCTTCAGTAAACAAAGTCCCTATCTGCAGGATACCGTTCCTGTAAATCACTGCATTCTGTATGATCATAGTTCTCTCCTGTTTTTATCATAGCCTATCCTGTTACAATAAAGACAGAAAGGTTCAGTCATGAAATACCGGAAAAAGAAGAAACTAACACAGAAACTGTTCACTGCGTTCCTTGCGTTTGCCGTACTTTATGCCTGCGGACAGGACGATAAAGGTGCGGACAGCGAAAAGATGCTGGCAGAGCGTCTCGCTCTGCTCGAAGACTCCTGGGTCACACCGCAGGGTACATACGGTCTGGATATCTCCGGCACCGCTTACCGTTTCTGGGCCTATCAGAGAGCTGAATACACATCAACCTTCACCCTGGATCTGAACGAACCGGATGACGCATTCACACTGAACATCGGAAACGATGAACGCATTGCAGACAGATCCGGACAGCTGTTCTGCCGGATCACAGACATGCACTATGAAAACGGGCAGATCATCCTGCATCTGGTCTTTACCGATAACACTGAAGAAGAGATCATACTCGTAACATCGGGATCAATCGAAGAATAGGAGGCAACTATGAGTTTCAAACAAGGATTCCTGTGGGGCGGCGCTACCGCTGCCAATCAGTTCGAAGGTGCCTGGAACGAAGACGGAAAAGGACCTTCCGTACCGGATCACATACGGGGAGGTACGGTCAGTTCACCCCGTCTCTGGGACAAGGAGATCAAGGACAATATCTATTATCCTTCTCATACAGCTGTCGATTTCTATCACCGCTATGCCGAGGACATTGCCCTGTACGGTGAAATGGGCTTCAAGTGCTTCCGTCTGTCCATCAACTGGTCACGGATCTTCCCGACCGGTATGGAAGAGACACCGAACAAAGAAGGGCTGGCTTTCTATCACAATGTATTTGCGGAATGCCGGAAATACGGCATTGAACCCCTTGTCACCATATCCCATTACGAACTGCCGTGGGGATTGTCAGAGACTTACAACGGGTGGACAGACAGAGCCGTCATTGACCACTTCCTGCGCTATGCCCGCACCTTGTTCACAGAATACAAAGATGAAGTGAAATACTGGCTGACATTCAATGAGATCAACATTGCGACAATGCCCATGGGAGTCATCCTCGGTCTCGGCATGCAGGGAGAAGACGGAAAACCCATGTTCCGGATGAAGGAAACACCGGAACAGGCATCCGATCGGTTTACAGCTCTGCACCATCAGTTCCTTGCCAGCGCACTGGCTGTAAAGATGGGACATGAGATCAACCCGGACTTCCGGATCGGCTGTATGATCGCAGGTACGGAAATGTATCCGTATTCCTGCAATCCCGCCGATGTCAAGGAAGCTCAGGATGCCATGAACATGCGCAACTACTTCTGCGGCGATGTCCAGGTCAGAGGACATTATCCCTACTATGCGCAGCGTTACTGGAAGGATCGCGGTATCACGGTACGCATGCTGGACGGGGATGATGAGATCCTGAAGAACGGGACCGTTGATTTCTATTCCTTCTCCTACTATATGAGCAGCACCTGTTCCACTGATCCGAAGATCAATGAGACAGCAGGCGGCAATATGATCACCGGCATGAAGAACCCTTATCTGAAAGCCAGTGACTGGGGATGGCAGATCGATCCCATGGGACTGCGGATCTACCTCAACGATGTATACGGCAGATATGAAATCCCGCTGATGGTGGTGGAAAACGGTCTGGGTGCGGATGATATCCGTTCGGAAGACGGACAGTTCCACGATACCTACCGGATCAACTATCTCAGGGATCATATCAAGGCCATGCACGAAGCAGTGCTGGA
>JAFWJP010000065.1 GCA_017514645.1 Solobacterium sp.
GTCCCCCTCTTCTCCCTTCATTTCAACCTGCAGATACTTTCCGATGTACTGTTCCAGCGGGTCTGTCTGAGTGACAGGAACTTCTGTTTCGGTTTCATCTGCGGTGTTGTTTCCGCTGTCTTCCGGTGCGGACGAGCAGGCTGCCAGGGAGAATACCATGGCAGCGGTAAGGATTGCGTTCAGTACTTTTTTCATATTCTGTTCCTTCTTTGCTTGTCTGTCTTTCATTATACAGACTCGCGGAACGGCTTCAATTCCGGTTATTTCCGGGAAATATCCAGGATCTGCATCGGCGGATCGACCGGTTCCCCGTCAATTTCTGTATGCTGAATCACATGGAGATTCGGCAGATCTTCATTGCTGAGAATATAACTGATACGGTTTTCCTCTCCGCAGGTCAGGAACTGCAGCAGATACTTTGCCGTACCGGACTGAATTTCTTTGTCCGCAGCGAACCTGTCACGTCCGGGATCCATGTACCAATGATAGACTTCGCCATCATAATCGATCAGATACAGTACCGGATCACCTTCAACGGTAAAGCGGGCGATGATGACCTTTGCCGGTGTACGGCTTTCTGCAGTTTCCAGGAAGGTATCCCAGAGAGTTTCATTGAGCAGCGTTCCCTGATCCTCAATCACGATATCATCACGCTGAATCATTTCCTGATATGTGGACGGACAGGCCTGAAGGATCCCTTCCGGTGTTTCTGTCTGTTCTTCAACCGGTGCATGTACAGGTGCAGTACAGCCCGCCAGCAGGAATATTGCGATACAAATCATGCGTTTCATGGTGTCGTTCCCCCTTCAACCGTACTGACGGGAAATCAGCGGATGTGTGACAGGATCCGTTCAAGCAGTGCTTGAATCCGGTTCAAGAACGGCTTGCTTGGCTGGTGTTCCGCCCTGTTCTACCATGAAAGCGCAGAAGGGAGAATATGCAATGAATGAGGACCTGTTCCGGTATTACACAGGATTGCAGTTCACTGTAAACGGAAAGGACTGGCTTGCGGTCGATGACCGGCGATTCCGTGAACTCCATGAGCTTGCGGATACGGATGTCAAAGCCGGCAGAAAAGCACGTTCTGCAGCGGAATTTGCAGGCTTGTCCGAATACCGGATCTACCTGTCTGCTCTTATGGGGGCTGCGTTTGAACTGCAGCGCGGGTGGAAAGCCGAGCGATGTATCAACGAGTAACGTACACCAGCACAATACCGAAAGGAGGAACCACAATGAAAGAATTCCGTGACCTGTGTCTTTGTTCATTCCGCAATGAACAGGTATCTGTCTTTGTGTCTGCCGATCTCATTGGCGGAAAGCTGACCATCAAGGGGGGATGATGCCGGTCCGCTTGTGGAATCGTGGTTCGGAGACAGCGATCTGGAATACTGGTATACATTCAGTGCAGAGGAAACAGATAAACTGTTCCGGGCATTGAATGCTATGGAGGATCCGGCAAGCGCTTTGCGGGATCATTTCAGCGGTGAAGAAGGATGCCGGAACCTGCGTACATTCTGTGAAACCCACGCTGTCAGATACACATATTTTTCCTATGCTTGATACAATGATGGCAGAAGGAGAACAAGCCTATGCTCATGTTCCTGAAACTCCGCTGACCGGATCCGTGCATAAACACAGAACTGAAACAGGAGGTAACCATCATGATCATTCAGGACAATGTTTTAAATGCGTACTTGAAGAACGTATATTTCATTACAGGAACACATCTCGGCGGAAAAACCACGATATCCAGGATCCTTGCGGAACGGCACCGCATTCCGCTCTACGATATGGATGACGCGTTTCCCGCACATCAGCGCATCTCCGATGTTCATCATCAGCCGGCGATGAACAAACAGTTCAGAGACGCGGACGAATTCTTCGGCAGAAGCGTGGAGGAATACCGGAACTGGCTGATCGGCAGCTCCCGGGAACAGCTGGATTTCATTCTGCTGGATCTCATCCGGGATTCTGCGCACGGGCCGGTTCTCTGCGACTGTCACCTGACACTGGAACAGGCAGAGGTCCTGACGGAGCCTTCCCGTATCGCCTGGCTGATCCGGGAACCAAAGGACAATGTTGAGGAGTACTGCCGGCGGCCCGACCATCAGCCCTTCAGCCGCTGGATCCACAGCGCTTCGGACTACGAACAGGCCAAAGCCACCTGTGAAGAAACACTGTATACGCTGAACCATGATCTGTACGAGAACGTAAAGCACAGCAGGTACTTCTGGCTGGAACGCGATCCGGCAAGAACGATCGAAGAAACCGCTGCTCTGGTAGAACAGCACTTCGGACTGTAAACACAGCGATCACCGGGAATCCGGTGATCTTTTTCTGTCCGTTCCCATCAAAAGCAGTATACTTTTCCTGTATATAACAGGATGGTAAACAACAATGAACGCACTGAATACGACGATGCGGCTGACGGCGGCAGTCGGCCTGGGCATGATGCTTGCGGCCTGCAGTACACCTGCAGAACCTGAGCCTTCCCCGGAACCGGCAGAAGAAACCGTACAGCCCACGGAATCTCCGGAAACAGAAGAACAGACACCGGTAAACTACAATGATCCGGCCGGCTTTGAAGGATTTGATGCTTTCATTGAAGGCGTAACGGACAACTATGAGCACTTCCGCGACAATGAGTTAGTCATCGGCACGACCTTCTTCGGAGAATTCAATTATCCGCTCAAACGGATGGATCAGCTGGCTGATGACAACCACGAAGCCGTCAAGGATGCAGAAACACTGGAACCCGGTGCCTTCGGAAAGATCACTACGGATTACTGGACCAAGACCGGCGGACCGACCGTATTCACCGTATGCAATCCTGCGCATGAAGCCGCTGTCCCCGATGACTGCATCATTGCGGGCATCACGGATCTGGACGGCGTGACCTTCTCCAACGGCATCGTCATCGGTGTCGGTCCGGCAGACCGTACAGTACTTGACCGGATCAACACTGTCCTCGGTGAACCGGCAGAGATCACCAGTGCTGCAGAAAACACGGTATACCGCTGGTGTGATCAGACCGGTCTCCACGATCTGCGCCTGACGGTCAAAGAACAGGATGATTCCTTTGAGATCCTGTCCTGGACTTACCGGAACGATTCCTTCTACCGGAACTGATATGAAAAAGGGTATCCTGCGGGATACCCTTTGATTTACACAAGAATGGATTTCCACTTGCCTTGTCCGTAGACGAACATGACAAGCGCAGTCCGTACCACCTGATCGATGAAGATCGCATACCACGCACCAAGCAGTCCGAACGCCAGAACATTGATCATCAGATGACCGAGGATCGGTCGCAGGATCAGCACACAGATCATGGTAATGAGCGCGGTTGCCTTGGTTGCGCCTGCACCTCTCAGCGAACCTGCCAGGATGAACTGCGGTGTCTGTACCGGCTGCAGGAAGCCGAGGATGATCATGACCGGGATCGATGCCTGGATGACCGCCGGCGTATCGCTGTACAGCATGACGATGTACTTGCCGAAGAAGCCGAAGAACAGTCCGAGAATACAGCCCAGTCCGACACCCAGACGGCTGCACCGTGTGGAATAGTGTTCTGCCATATCCGGCCTGCGCTTTCCCAGGGACTGACCGACCAGCGTCGTGGAACTGACGGAGATCGCCATACCCAGCATGAAGGACAGCGACTGGATGTTCATGCAGATCTGATGCGTTGCATAGCCCGGGTTTCCCAGACCTGCTACCTGACGGGAGAACAGAATGATACCTACACGCATCGCTGCCTGTTCCATCAGGGAAGGAATACCGACCTTGACGATCCGGGAGATCACATCCCACTCCACACCGAAATGCCGGAAGAAATCCCCGACTGTCAGCTTGAAGTAGTACTTTCCGCTTCCTACCGCATAGATCGCAATGATCAGTGCAACTGCCTGTCCGATCACCGTTGCCAGCGAAGCACCGACAACTCCGAGCGCCGGGAAACCGAAATGACCGTTGATCAGCAGATAGTTCAGACACACGTTGACAACGTTCGCTGTCATGTTGTAGATCATCGGCAGCTTGGAGTTGCCCGTACCGCGCAGCGCTGCGGTAAACGTCGCACCCAGACCCATCGTTGTGAACCCGAGCATCTGGATCCGCAGATAATCCACGCTCATCGCTTCAATATCCGCTGACAGTCCGCCGTTGGCCATGAAGGATACCAGCGGTACCGCCGTAAAGAATCCAGCAATCGACGCAAAGATACACACGCCCAGGGACATGACCAGACCCTGCCGCAGGGTATCTGTCGCTTTGTCATGCATTCCGGCGCCGCGGTCTCTCGCTACAGCTGCTGTCACGCCGACATTCAGCGCGATCATCAGGGAAATATAGATGAACTTCGGCTGGTTCGCCAGACTGACTGCCGCAATCGCATCATCACCGTTGATCATGGAACCGACCATGATCATATCCGCCATAGACACAAGACTCGTCAGAAGCTGCTCAACCAAAGACGGCCAGGCAATCCGCATGATATCCCCGTAAAGAACCGATTCCCTGCATCCTTCCGGAAGCTGTTTCCGTTCTTTGCGGCTTTTTCTTTGTTCATTGATCAGATCTTCTTCCGTTCCCCACGGAATCTCATCGAGGTAGGTTTTCAACATCCGCCGTTCTGTCATACAACACTCTTTTCTGAAATTACATGTACTAATGTATCATAAATCTTCTTTGTTAGCGACCGAACATTCAAAAACATCTGCAGTTGGTTGGTCTGCCGTACGTATGTATTTTGATTGACTTTTAATATTCCTGAAAGTATTATATATAAGCATTGTTCTTGATATGGACGGAGGTGGCATGAAATGAAGAGAACATACCAGCCGAGTAAGAGAAAAAACAAGTCTACCCACGGCTTCAGAGCCCGCAAGGCAACTGTCGGTGGACGTAAGGTTCTTGCAAGACGCAGAGCTAAGGGCAGAAAGGTTCTGTCTGCCTGAATTAAGCCACCTTCCGGTGGTTTTTTTTGACTATGAAGAAGATCAATCGTGTACGTAAATCCAGAGAGTTCCAGTCTCTCATCCATACCGGACGGAAATATGTCAATGACAGCTTCGTTCTCTATGTTCTTCCGAAAAAGGAAGAACAGGCCAGAGCGGGAATTTCCCTGTCCAGGAAGATCGGCAATGCCGTCATGCGCAACAAGTACAAGCGTCAGGTACGCATGATGTGTCAGGAATTGCTGGATTTCAGCGTGCTTGAATATGACTTTATTGCAATCGTGCGCTACGGTTACCGTGAACGGTCCTATGCGGACAATAAAAATAACTTGGAAAAACTGTGCCGTACGGCTAAAATTATATAGTTACTATGTATCAATTAAAGGAGACCTTATGAAGATCAACGCCCAAATGAAGAAAGTGCTGGTCATCTCGGCTGTATTCCTGTTCATGGTTACCATGACCGGCTGCCGTGTCGCAACGAATCCAGACGGTACGATCAAGCTGATTACCCCGGAGACGACCTTCTCGGAGACCATGTCTTCCGAGAACTGGTTCAACGCCCTGCTGGTATGGCCGATGGCTCAGTTCATCAACAAGCTGACACCGAAGATCGGTTCTGTCGGTGCACTCGCATTGCTGACAGTGCTTGTCAACGCTGTACTGCTCGTCGTTACCCTGAAGTCCCAGATCCAGCAGCAGCAGATGCAGCTGATCCAGCCGGAACTCGACCGTATCCAGAAGAAGTATGAAGGCAGAACGGATGAAGTTTCCCGCCAGAAGCAGGCAGCGGAACTGAACAAGCTCTACCAGAAGTACAACCTGAACCCGCTCGGCGCGATTGCAACTACATTCCTGCAGTTCCCGCTGGTCATCGCTCTGTACCACGCTGTACAGCGTTCCTCTCTGCTGAAGTCCACACCGTTCATGGGTCTGAGCATGGAAACATCCCCTCTCAACGGTATGAGAGCCCACAGCTGGGGATATCTGGCAATCTTCCTGGTCATGCTGATCAGCCAGTGCATCACGATGTTCCTGCCGAGATGGATGGCCAAGAAGCGCGCAGAGGAAGAAGCACGCAAGCATCATCGCAGTGTACAGCCTTCCAAGAGCTCAACACAGTCCAACATGATGATGATCTACATGGTCGTCCTGTTCGCTTTCATCGGTCTGACTCTGCCGGCCGCTATGTCCATCTACTGGACCATCTATTCGATCGTCAATATCGTCAAGATGTTCGTCGTCCAGTCCATTATACAGAAACAAGGAGCGTAACATCATGATCGAATATACAGCTGAAACACTGACGGAAGCGCTGGAAAAAGCAGCAGAAGACAAGAACTGCACCGTAGAAGAACTCAAGTACTATACGAAGGAAACCGAGAACGGTGTCACCGTAGGTGCCTATACCCAGGATGATATCAAGGAGTTCATCTTCGATTACCTCGGAAACTTCTTTGTCGGCATCGGCCAGGATATCGAAGTCGCAATCGAAGAAACAGAGGCCAGCGGCTATATCGTACGTCTCAACGCAGACAACAACGCGATCCTGATCGGACGTCAGGGCAAGACGCTTGCAGCGTTCAATACGGTTATACGCGGTGCGGTCAATTCGGAGTTCAAGAGCCGGATCGATGTTCTGATCGATATCAACAACTACAAGGAAGAGCGCTACAACAAGCTGACATACATCGCCAAGAACAACGCCAAGCAGGTACAGCGTTCCCATGTCGATGCTGCGCTGGATCCCATGCCCAACGATGAGCGCAAAGTCATTCACAAAGCACTCGCAGGATGGCACAACATCCACACACAGAGTGAAGGTGAAGGTACCGACAGACACGTTGTCATCAAATACGTACCGGATGAAGAGTGAGAAATCACTCTTTTTTGCTGGACGGTTTACAAAAAAAACGGCTTTTCAGCCGGTCCCTCTGCTACTTTATCTCATCAAGCTCACAGTATACAAACGGAAGGTTCTTCGTAACCGTATAGTCTTTTCCGTCTGTAAGGTGATGGAACACAATGGTATACGTCATCTCTGAAACGCTCTTTCTGGCTGATTCCAGCTGGTCTTCAGAGATCGCCACAGTACACAGTTCCCATCTCCATCCCTTATCGTAGCCGTCCTTCGGCTGATCGAAAAGATAGTATCTGTCAGTATTGTTGAACACAGAGGTATCATACTCGACTTTCACCCTCTCTGCTTGAGCCGTTTCCACCATTTGATCCGTATATGACCAGTCTTCTTCGCTTGTCCATTCCGAACTGTCCAGTGTAGGGACATTGGTATGGAGTTCATAGCCGAGCGCATATTTATCCTCTTTCAGATGAATCATGAACAGGGTACCGCTGAAGTCAGGGCTGCCGTCTTCCGGAACATCTGCTGTTTCAGTCTCCGTATCAGGATTCACCGTACTATCCGCCGTTGTATCGCTGTTCCCGCAGCCGGTGATGAGCATTGCGACCATCAGCGCTGCCAGCATGTTTCTTTTCATATGATATGTACCTTTCTATTTTTTATCTGCTGTTCAGTCTCTGCAGATAGTATTCCAGGATCCGTACTGCTGCCTGTTGGTCGATGACCTTCCTGCGCTTCTTGCGGGAGACATCCATCCCGATCAGGAATTCTTCGGAATCCCGCGTTGTACTGCGCTCATCCTGCAATACGACCTTGATGCCGGATTCCTGTTCGATGATTTCCCCGATCTCCCGGGACAATTGTGCCCTGGGTCCTTCATCATCGTTTTCCAGCAGCGGATAGCCCATGACGATGACATCCGGCTGCTCCTTTGCGACGTACTCCAGGATCCGGTCAATCGCTTCGTCGTAGTCATCCGGATGAAAGCGGATGGTCTTCACCGGCGTCGCAAGAAAACCGGTATCCGACTTCGCAATACCGCAGGTAACACTCCCAAGATCCAGGCTGATGTATTTCATCTCCGTTATTATAGCGGATATTCACGGATTGTCACTCTGTAGTGCAATACGGATATGATACACTGTATGTAATACTGATACTTCTCTGTATATCAAATAAATAAGTCCCTATCTGATTTAGGTTTTATGAGAGGTTTTTTATGAATCAACCCGGACTGCGCAAACGGATCTCCTACTGGTTTGACAACCGTATGGCCAGAGGAAGTCTGACCTTGATCCATCTCCTGCTGAGCATTACCCTGATATTGCTGCTTTTCCTGTCCATCGCTGTTTATTTCTCTGCCCGTACGGAGGTCTCCTTCTTTGAGGCGTTCTTCGACACCATGGGAACATTGATCAACGCCTGGATGCCTTCCTCGGGGGACAGCAGCAGCTTCGGGTATCTGTTCTTCATGTCACTGGCTGCAATTGCCGGTCTGATGGTCACAAGCGTACTGATCGGTATCTTTTCCAGCGCGATCGAAGAAAAGATCTACAGTCTCCGCAAAGGAAACTCCATTGTCCTGGAAAATGACCATCATATCATCCTCGGCTTCTATCCCGGCGAGTATACGCTGATCAACCAGCTGATCCTTGCGGCTTCCGGAAGACCCTGCACAATTGTCATCGCCGGTGATCTGGAGCGGGACGAAATGGAAAACTATATCCGGGAAAACATCGAACTGCCGTCCAATGTCAGGATCATCTGCCGGACGGTTGATATCTTTGACCCGGCCAGTCTCGAAAAACTCTCCCTGGAAGATGCCCGCACGATCATCATCAGTCCTACGACCGATATGAATACGGTGAAATCGCTTCTGGCCGTATCCACGATCATCAACAACACCGACAGCCAGGTCCGGATCAATGCCATCATTTCCAAAGATGAGTACCGTTTCCCGCCTACTGCCGCCATAAAGCACAACGTAACGACCTTGCAGACAAACAGCGTCATCGCCAAGATCATTGCCCACTCCTGCACACAATCCGGGCTTTCAGATACATTCCGGGAAGTATTCAACTTTGAAGGCTCCGAACTGTACAACATCACTGTCCCCGGCGCTCAGGGCTGTAGTTTCCGGGAGCTGTCCTATATGCTTGACGGTGCATCTCCGGCAGGAATCACCCATAACGGAGAAATACAGCTCAACCCTGATCCGGATACGATCATCGGTGACAACGATCAGATCCTTGTCTTTTCCGAGAACAGGGATTCTGCCAGGATCAACCCCAGCGCGGAAGCTCCGGTTTTTGACCGTTCCGCAATCAAAGAAGCGATTCCGGAAGAACAGCAGTCTGTTGTCATAATCGGAAGTAACTCTACGCTGAAAACCATTCTGCGTGAACTGCCGGACAATGTCTCTTCCGCAGTGTTGGCGGATATCGGAACCTATTCCCGGAATACAATTGAAAGAGAAGCCGCGTTGAGGAATATCAGCGTTTCCTATTTCGAAGAAGATCTTTCAGAAGAAGAAAACCTGCTCGCTCTTGCGCGTAAAGCCGAACATGTCATCCTTCTTTGTGATCACCATGAAGATGAAGACGCGTCTGACATGAAAATGGTCTTCTATCTTCTTCATCTGCGGGATATCCGCACACGGTATCAGCTGACGTTCAACATTACTGCGGAAATGCGCAAGGAACATAACCAGAAACTGATTGTTACAGATGACCACACGGATTATATTGTAGCCTCCAATATGTCTTCTCTGTTCCTGGCTCAGCTTGCGGAAAGTCCCGAACTGATCGTTGTATTCAAAGAACTGCTTTCCAACGCAGGCAACGAACTCTATCTGAAAAAAGCGAAAAACCTGCATTGTGCAGGTCAGCATACGGTCAGTGAACTGCGCGCAATGATGCTGGAGCAGCATTATATCTTCCTTGGTTACCGGAATGCGATCGACCATACCAATGCTTTCAATCCCCCGCTGAACAATACCGTAGAATTATCAGCGGAAGACAGCCTGATCGTTCTCGGAGAAAACTGACGGATCGGGGAAGATGAATGTAGGAGACCTATCACGAGCCGAATCTCTTTTCCTGTAGAAGAGATTCACTGGCTTATTCAGGAAGGATAAGAAAAAAGACGCAGCAGCATTTAACCATGCGGCGGCGTCTCTGTGCAGTTTTTACAGTTCTTTCTTGTTGTCAGCGCCCGGTGTGGTGACGATCACCCGTTCCGGGTAGATGATGAGCAGGCCCTTGCAGTCCAGTGCACCGCCGAAAGCGGATTTGACGGTCTTGACCATTGCCTCGAATTCAGCACCTTCTGTCGTGTGTTCTGCATGACCTTTGATCTGATAGCCTTCCATCATAGCGCCGTCATAGGCAGAAACTGCGACTTTGCCGTTAGCGGTAATATTCTTCAGTGTTGTGTCCAGAAAGACATCGCCGACCAGAAGACGATCGTCAGCTGTAACCATCTTGAACGCAACCGGAACCGCGTTGGGTTCATCACTGTATGTCGCAATTGTCCAGAGATTGTTGTTGAGTACGTTCTTTACTGCATCGTTCATGTTTGTTTCCTCCCTGCACTTCTGTGCTTAACAGTTTTGATTCTATGCATTATGCTTTATGCAGACAATATATTAATCAATTCATGAGTTACTATTTATTTTCATAGTTATATGGAATTTCACAGGAAACCGGGTTATAACCTTTGAAAAAGGAGGATCTGCCATGTATAAACCGAAAACAGAAAAGGATATCCGTTGTCCTCTGGAATACGGGCTGAACATCTTCGGCGGCAAATGGAAGACCAGGATCATCTGTGTGCTGCATGCATATGATCAGCTGCGGTACGGTCAGCTGCGGGCAGAGATGGTGGATATCACAGATGCAGTTCTGGCGGCAACGCTGAAAGAACTGACAAACAGCGGATTGATCGAACGGATCCAGTTCAACGAGATCCCGCCGCATGTGGAATACCGGCTGACGGAAAAAGGAAAATCCGTGGTACCGATCCTCCAGAGTATCTGTGTCTGGTCCGGTCAGATCATGAAAACAGATGAGCAGAATTCCATGCGGCACTGCGAAAAATGTGACTACAAAGGCCTGTGATAAATCCTGAGCAATACAAAAAGAGCAGATACTGCTCTTTTATCGTTCAGCGTATGCTCAATGCTCAAGCCGTTTCTTATCTTCGCATCATTGCTTTGATGGTTTCGATCGTGCTGCTGATCTGGTATTTCAGCAGGAATGTGGCTGAACTGTACGTACTGCGTTTGATGTTATCAGCCAGCGGCAGGATCCGTTCCTCCGTTTCCCTGATGTATTCCGTCAGTTTCTCATCCGTGAATACAGCCGCCATCAGAGAAACGTTGCTGCAGCGGTCAAGAAGCTTGATCAGGCACGCGGTTTCATCTTCCCCGATCCGGCGGAAATAGGCCTCTTCCGGCAGATCCTTCCGTTTTGTCAGCAGTTCAACGATATGCTGCACCGGTTCGGGAAACGGCAGTTCTTCTGGTCGTACACCGCAGTCTTCACAGACATCGTGCAGCAGGACTGCCGCCAGCGTTTCATCCTCCCGGATCCCCATGGCGTGCGCCTGGCAGACCATCAGAAGCGGATGAGAGAAATACGGTACCCGTTCCTCGGAAAACCTTCCTGTTTTGCGGTACTGTCCGCTGTGCTTCTCCCGGGCGTAGTACAGTGCCTGCTGTGTAAGCGTCAACCCTTCGGCTTCCGCGGTTGCCTTCATTCTGGTATACATGTGTTCTGTTGAGAACAGCGTATCCTTGATGGTCCAGGGTGTCTGATGTTCATCTCCCAGCAGCTCCGCCAGGGAGATCTTCAATGCTTCTGCCAGAAGCGGCAGATTACCCGGATCCGGCATGGTCCTGCCGGTCTCCCACTGGGAAACTGCCTGTACGGTTACCCCGATCCTGTCAGCCAGCTGTTCCTGTGTCAGATGCAGCTGTTTTCTTTTTTTCTTGATGTTGATCATATGCTTACGGTTACATTGTAGGGGTTTTTCTGCTGTAAAGGTATCAAGTCCTGCTTGAACCTGTTTCTAGTCCAGATACTTCTTCAGCGTTTCCCTGACGCTGCCCGGTCCTGCCAGCATACTGCGGAACATTTCCTCGATCAGCGTACCGATTCCGTCTTCATACAGATCAGAACCGAAGATATTCGCATTCGACAGCAGCGGTTTCAGCTGTGTATCAAACGTTTCCGGATGTCCGGTGTAGATATCCCCGAGCATTTCCTGCAGTTCTGCGTTCATCGGATCCGGTGACAGCGGCATGTAGTTCCCCTCATCGTCTTCCGCCAGCAGATAGCGCAGCCATCCGGCAATGGCCAGCGGAATGCCTTTCAGTGCCTTTGCGTTTCCGTCTCTTGCGACGTATTCCTTGATCGTTTCACCGAAGCGGATCCCGACCATCTGCGAGGTATCCACAACGATCCTCTGCGGTGTATCCGGAATGTATTCATTCGGGAAGCGCACATTGATGCATTCATCGATGAACGCCTGCGGTGAAAGAATCCCCGGATCCTTGACCACTGCCATGCCTTCCACCGGTCCTACCAGATGCACCAGCTTCTGCATCTCCGCATCCTTCATCACATCACTGAATCTGGTATAACCCAGCAGACACCCGTAGGGTGCCAGTGCCGTGTGCAGCGGATTGAGGCACACGGTGACCTTCATCCGCTCACACGCGTTGACCGTTTCCCGGTCTGTCATGTATACACCGGCGTCTTCCAGCGGCGGTCTGCCGTTCGGGAAGCGGTCTTCAACCACCAGATACTGCGGACCTTCAGCATTGACGAACGGAGCGATATAGCTCTGTTTGTCCGTAATCAGGATGTTCATATCCTGTACGCCGAGTCCTTCCAGCATCTTCTGTACATCTTCGCTCGGGCGCGGTGTGATCTTATCGATCATGGTCCAGGGGAAGGTGATCTTCGTATCATCCTTCAGATACGCCAGGAAGTCTGTACCGACCCAGTCGTTCTGCACCCATCCTTCAGCGATCTCCAGAACAGCGTTCTGCAGCTTTTCCCCGTTGTGCGATACGTTGTCCATGGATACCAGTGCCAGCGGATACGCACCGGCTCTGTAACGGGCATACAGCAGCGCCGTCACCAGAGACACCGTATGTCTGACATGTTCCGGACCGTTTTCCACATCCGTATGTACACTGTCAAACGGTTCTCCTGCCGCATTGTGCAGGGCATAGCCTTTCTCCGTGATGGTGAAGGAAACCATCTGCAGGGACGGTGCGGTAAAGATCCGCTTCAGTTCCAGCAGCGCTGTTTCATCCCCCGGTTTTGCGGCAACCGCTTCCGCAATACTGCCGATGACCTGCTTATCACTTGTTCCGTCACCGTACAGCGTAACTGCCAGCGCCAGATTGTCATACGGCTGATAGATCTTGTCCGTGATCTCGAAGTCAAAGGTTTCCACGCCGCTGATGCCGGATGCGAGCTTTCCCTCTCCGAGCAGTTTGTCGGCGATTCCGGCGATGAAGATCCGGAAGATATTGCCGATACCGAAATGTACCCACCGCGGTTCTTCCTTTGTATGCTGTACCATCTCACGGACATCGTAGGTCGGCAAAGCGATTCCTGCCTTTTCCCAGGCTTCCTTTGCCTGAATACCGTCCAAGGTCAGCTTCAGCGATTCCTTCTGAGGCATTTTCGGCAGCTTTCTCTTTCCGTGGATCTCTTCTACATCAAGCGCATAGACCAGCGTCCGCGGCATTGCGGCCTTGTTGAAGGGAACGGTTTTTCCCGGATGGTACTGCTCCATCAGCTTTGTGAGAGCCTGTTCCTTCTCGGAATCATCCAGGAAGCGGATCCGTCCTCTGCCCACAACACTCTCATAAGCCATCGTACAGTGTTCCTTGTCCGCATCGTATTCCAGCACATGTTCGGTATCCATCTCAAACGAA
>JAFWJP010000066.1 GCA_017514645.1 Solobacterium sp.
CCGGTGACGATACCGGAGTGGTCACACCTGTTCCCATCCCGAACACAGAAGTTAAGCACTCCAGGGCCGAAAATAGCTATGCCTGCCATAGTGAATCGAGGACGCCGCCGGTTCTTTTTTTTGTGCTATAATAGGGCATACGTATGAAACAAGGATTATTCATTACATTTGAAGGACCTGATGGTTCGGGCAAGACGACTGTCAGTACTGCTGTTACCAAACGATTGATCAGCGAAGGGTACCGAGTCCTCTATACCAGGGAACCGGGCGGGAGCCGTATTGCGGAACAGATCCGCAATATCATCCTGGATCCGCAGAACACGGAAATGGACGCTCGTACGGAAGCGCTGCTCTATGCCGCATCCCGCCGCCAGCACCTGACGGATATTGTTTTGCCGGCCCTGAAGGACGGCATTACCGTCATCAGCGACCGCTTTGTTGACAGTTCACTGGCTTATCAGGGCGTCGGCAGAGAGATCGGCATCGAGGCTGTTATGGATATCAATCGTTTTGCAGTGGAAGGCCATATGCCGCAGACAACGATCTATCTTGACATTGATCCGGATACCGGGCTGAAGCGTATCGCTGACCGGAAGTTCCTGGACCGGCTGGATCAGGAAGCTGCGTCGTTCCATCACAAGGTCTACAAAGGATATCAGGAAGTGACACGGATGTACCGCGACAGGATGATCTTCATCGATGCGTCGCGTACACCGGAAGAGGTCATAGAAGAAGCGTACATGGCTGTGAGGAGTCTGCTCGATGCCGCGGAAACAGACGGATGAGCAGCTGCTGAAGGAATCAGCGCTTCGTGACAGTGAGCGCTCTGCACGAAGAGAACAGCGCAGCGTATGCTTTGAAATACTGAAACAGTACGAAACTGTCTTTTTTCGTACGTTTGATCGTGATCTGCTGAAGAATGAGCTGTTTCATGCCTTTATCTTCCATGGTCCGCAGGGATCGCTGAAGACGCAGGCAGCAGTTCTGTGTGCACAGAGTATTGTGTGTCCGGGAATCCACGGTCTGGTGGATGAAGCACACAGTGAATATGCTGATCTGCTTGCCCGGGTCGCTGAGACGGAGTACGGTGATCTGTACCGGATCGATGGAAGCGAGAAGAAATCGATCGGTATTGAGAAAGCTGCGGATATTCAGCGGTTTCTTTCCCGGACTGCGGCAGAAGAAAGCGGCCGGAAGATCTTACTGCTGAACGGTGCGGAATATATGACAGAAGACGCGATGAACAGTCTTCTGAAATTTCTGGAAGAACCGGCTGAGCAGGTCTATATGTTCCTGGTGACGGGGAATGTAGATCGTCTGCTGACGACGATCCGCTCCCGCTGTATGGCGGTCCGTTTCCATCCGCTGCCGGAACAGGTCTATTATGACGCAGCGATACGTGAAGGTCTTGACCCGGAAGATGCGTTCTTTCTTGCCGGTGCGGCGAAGGTGCTGGGCGGTTATCCGGATCTGGCGGTCAGCGAACCGTACCAGCGGGCAAAGACCCTGTTCCGTCAGATGCTCGGTCTTCAGGGTGACCCCGGGCTGATCCTGGTGGATTACGATACCCGGTACCGTTTCCGGGAGAAGGGCGAACGCGGAGATACCGGCAGGGAGAAGGGCGAACGCAGAACGGTACGCGACAACAACCTGGATACCCTGATCTGGTTTTTTGAAATGCTCGCAAGGTATTACCGGAGTGTGATAACAGGTGATGAAACCGGACCGGCATGGTATAGTGAGTCTGTAAAAGCAGAACGTTCCGTGCCGAAGGCACGATATATAGAAAAGCTGCAGATCGTACGGGAAGCCCGTGATAAATGCGGACGTACCAACGATCTGAATCTGCTCATGGACCAGACGATTTACAGATTGGAGAAAGTAGCATGACTGCTGAAAATACAGAAACGGTACAGGAAGTACATTATGATTATCAGGTTGCGGTAAAGTTCCGCAACAATTCCCACCCGTATACCTTCGGATCCGACAGGAATGATTTCCGTCCCGGAGATATGCTGGTGGTGGAGACTGCACAGGGAATCGAAGTCGGTGAGTGCACAGCCAAACCGCTGCCGACGGACAAGTATCCTCCGAAGTTCCCGCTGAAGCCCGTGATCCGGATCGCTGATCTGAAGGACAAGCGGAACTATGAGGACAATTTCATCTTTGCGGAAGAAGCCATGAAGATCTGTCAGGAGGAAGTCGACGATCTCGGACTGAATATGCATCTGCTCAGTGCGTCGTATGTGCTGGACCGTTCCAAGGTACTGTTCGTATATACTGCAGATCAGCGGGTGGATTTCCGGGAACTGCTCAAACGGCTCGGTGCCCGGCTGCACTGCCGGATCGAACTGCGGCAGATCGGTGAGCGTGATCAGGTGAAGATGATCGGAGGAATCGGACTTTGCGGCATGGAGTGCTGCTGTTCAAGATTCAAGACGCACTTCGACAATATATCCATCAATATGGCCAAGAACCAGCAGCTGGCACTGAACATCGAAAAACTGTCCGGTATGTGCGGAAAGCTGATGTGCTGCCTGCGCTATGAGAATGATATCTATACTGAAATGACCCAGGATCTGCCGAAGGTCGGGGCACATGTTGAATACGAAGGCGAAATGTACCGTGTGACATCGATCAATGTGATCGCCAACCAGGCACGTCTGGAGAACAGCGAGTCCTATCAGGCGGTAACCGTGGATGAACTGCGGGAAAAGGCAATCATCCGCAAGGGTGTCACGATCAAGCGGGCAACCGGACGGAGAACGCTAAACCGTACAGCGTCCAGGCAGGTTACGGAAAAGCCGGAAGAGAACAAACGTGCGGAAACACCGAAGCAGGATCCGGCAAAGGTCCAGACACGGACATTTACCGCGAAGAAGCAGGAGCGGCAGGACAAGCCGAACAACAACGCGCGTCCGGAGAAACAGAACCGGAACCGCCGTCAGAACCGGCGTGAGACAGCACCTGCAAACAAGCCGAATGTCACCGTAAGAAGCTTCAAGGTCAACAGGGAGAAACAGGAAGGTCAGGGACAGCAGCGTGCAGCGTCAGAAAAGCTTTGAAAACGGCAGGTGCACACTGTATCTTGTGCCGACACCGATCGGCAATCTGAACGAGATGACACCGCGGGCAATCGAAGTGCTGAACAGTGTCGATGTAATCGCCTGTGAAGACACCAGGACATCCGGCACACTGCTCAAGCATTTCGGGATCCGCAAGAAGCTGATTGCCTGTCAGAACTTCAATGAAGCGAATTCCGCCAAGGGGATCGCTGCACTGCTGGAGCAGGGTCTCAACGTTGCGCTGATCAGCGACGCGGGATATCCGCTCATCAGTGATCCGGGACAGAGGGTGGTGGACGAAGTAACGTCTGCCGGATACAATGTTGTTCCGCTGTCCGGACCAAATGCCATGCTCAACGCTCTGGTTGCCAGCGGGCTGATCGTACAGCCGTTTGTCTTTATCGGATTCCTGCCGGCTTCCGTGAGCGAATGCCGGACGAAACTGCAGACGTACCGGGACTATCCGATGACCATGGTCTTCTATGAAGCTCCGCACAGGATCGTAAAGATGCTCAGTACTGTTCTGGAAGTCCTGGGTGACCGGAAGTGCTGCATTGCCCGGGAAATAACAAAGATCCACGAGGAATTCCTCCGGGGGACGGTCAGTGAACTTCTGGAAGCGATGAAGGAAGAAGCACGCGGTGAAATGGTCGTGATCATCGAAGGGAAGACCGGAGAGACCGTAATCAGTGAAGATACGATCCGGGAGACTGTCGGGAAATATCTGGCGCAGGGAATGCGTACAAGTTCGGCAGTCAAGGAAGCCGCAAAAGAACTCGGTCTGAACAAGAACCGGGTATATGATCTGGTACATGAAAAGGAGGATGAAGCTGTATGATTCCGTTTGTGTCGCTGGATATGTTCTATATCGCTGCAGCAGTACTGCCGGCTGCGGTTCTGATGGTACTGACGTATCGTCTGGACCGGGCGGAACCGGAACCGTCATCACTGCTCGCCAAGATGGTCCTGATGGGCTGTGTTGCGGTCATACCGGCCATCGTGCTGGAAATCGGTGTACAGGACTTTCTTCTGCCGCTCTTTTCATATGACAATTATACGCAGTACTATATCATTCTCGCATTGACGGTCGGTCTGATCGAAGAGGGCTGCAAATTCTTCTTTCTTTACCGTTCGACCTGGAACGATCCGAATTTCAACTATGTGTTTGACGGTGTGATCTACGCTGTCTATGTTTCGCTGGGTTTTGCGGCACTGGAGAACATTGAGTATGTATTCCAGTACGGACTCAGTGTAGCACTGACACGGGCGTTTCTGGCGGTGCCGGGACACTTTGCGTTTTCGGTGTTCATGGGTGCGTGGTACGGCTCGGCAAAGGTGCAGGAAGTACGCGGCAATCATGGTGCGAAGATCACCAGGATGATCCTGGCCTATCTCTCAGCGGTTGCGGTGCATACCATGTATGATGCACTGGCAATGATCGGAACCGACAGGGCAACGATCCTGTTCTTCCTGTTCGTTATGGTGATGTATGTCGTTGTCTACAGGAAAGTGAAGGCGGAATCTGCCGGGGACCGGTTTATTTATTAGAACTGCAGCGGTGAAGGATCATCGCTGTTTTGATGGAGGATACTATGCAGGTTAACGAAAGAATGCACGGATTCAAAGTGACAAGGATCCGGCGGGCGGAGGATATCCGGGCTGATCTGATCGAGATGGAGCACGAAAAAACACGGGCAAAGCTGATCTGGCTGGACCGCGATGAAGTCAACAAGACCTTTTCGATTGCCTTCCGCACCATCCCGGAGAACGATACCGGTGTGTTTCATATTCTGGAACACTGTGTACTGAACGGTTCGGAGAAATACCCGGTACGGGAACCGTTTGTCGATCTGCTGAAAAGCAGTATGCAGACATTCCTGAACGCCATGACCTATCCGGACAAGACGATGTTTCCGGTATCAAGCCGGAATGACCGGGATTTCATGCATCTGATGGATGTCTATCTGGATGCGGTCTTTCATCCGCAGATCTATCACAATCCGAATATCTTCCGTCAGGAGGGCTGGCACTACGAGATCCGCGATCCGGAAGAGATGCCGGTGTACAACGGCGTTGTACTGAATGAAATGAAGGGCGCGTTCTCTTCGGTGGATGAGACGATCATCAACGAACTGAACCGGATGCTGTTCCGCAACTGCTATCGGTATGTATCAGGAGGAGATCCGGAGAGTATCCCGGAACTGACGTATGAAGCGTTTCTGGACGCGCACAGGCGGTTCTATCATCCTTCGAATGCCCGGATCGTCCTGGACGGCAGGCTGGATATCGATGCTGTACTGGGTGAAATTGACGGCTATCTCGGCGCATATGATGCAATTGACCCGGAAACGGACATCGCTGAACAGACCATGCGTCCGGGAGAGTCCAGAACGGTATATCACGAGGCAGAAGACGGGCAGACGGCAGAGCGTACCGTCATCAGCTTTGCACGGCTGATCGGCTCATATGAGGATCTGGACAGGATCATCGGCTGGTACGTACTGGCAGGGATCCTGGTGGGATCCAACGAAGCACCGCTGAAGAAGGCATTGCTGGAACGCAATCTTGCCCAGGACGTTGAACTGGATATCATGAGCGGAATCATGCAGCCGTATCTCATTCTTACAGCCAGGAATACCGAAGCATCCCGGCTGGAAGAAATCCGAAGTACAGTTGAAGATACCGTACACGAACTCTGCCGGGAAGGGCTGAGCGTCAGCCGGATCACAGCAATGCTGAACCAGATGGAATTCCGCTACTGTGAGCCGAGTGAGCCGGCCGGTGTGATCTTTGCGGATGATATCCTGAAGAGCTGGCTGTATGATGGTGATCCGATGCTGTATCTGAACCGGAGGTATATCTACGGAGAACTCCGGGAACGGGCGGAACACGGCTGGTTTGAATCACTTCTGAAAGAAGGTCTGGGAAACCTCAGTGAAATGATGTGTGTTACGGTCATTCCTTCGGAAACACTGGCAGCAGAGCGCGAAGAAGCAGAACGTGCAGAACTTGCGGCCGCAAAGGATAGCTGGGGAGAGCGGACAGCACAGTATATCGAGGAAATGAAGGAACTGGATGCGTGGCAGAATTCCGAAGATACACCGGAAGCGCACGCAACACTGCCGAAGCTGGCGCTGGAAGATGTCGATCCGCTGCCGATCCGCTTTGAACCGGTGGAAAAGAGTTATAAATTCGTTCCGGTACTGCTGTATCCAGAGCAGAACAGCGGTGTTGTCTACTTCAATCTCTATTTCTCCCTTGCCGGTCTGCAGAGGGAGTATCTGCCGTATGTGTCACTGTATGCCAGAATGCTCGGTGATCTGGCGACGAAGAAGCGTTCCCTTGAGGAACTGACGGAATTCCGCAGGGCGAATATCGGCGCTTTGTCATTCGGAACGGCTGCGGCTGCAGGCGGTGATGACCTGAAGAGCGCACTGCCGATGCTGACGGTATCATGCAGCGTTCTGAAGCAGAATCTGGACAAAGCCGTAGACCTGATCCTGGAGATCATGCAGGAGACCGTCTTCGGAAAGGATACCGTAAAGGATCTGCTGACCCAGATTGCGGAGAGCTGCCGTCAGGACCTGATCAGCAGCGGACATTCCTATGCGGTGATGCACAGCCGGGCAGGGCTGACATCTGCTGGAATGGCCAATGAATGGCTGAGCGGGTTTACTGCTCTGCAGAAGGTCACGGAACTGTATCAGCGCTATGATGAACAGGCGGAAATGTTCCTGGAGGAAACGGAGCTGTTCCGGGAGGTTCTCTTCAACAAGAACCGGATGACGGCAAGTGTTACGGGAGAGGTCAATCTGCCGCAGATCAAGCGCTTGATTGACGCCTTGCCGGTAGAGGAGTTTACACGCTGTACCGTCCGCTATCCGCTGGATATGCCCGGGAAGGAAGGCATTGTAATCCCGGCGCAGGTATCCTACAGCGGAATCGCTGCAAATGTAACAGATGCCGGCGGTACGTACAGACCGGCACTGGATGTGATGGCGCACATTCTGACCTATGATTATCTCTGGAATGAGGTGCGGGTGAAGAACGGTGCCTATGGAACCGGATTCTCTGCAGCGCTCAGCGGAAATGTGGGATTGTACTCCTACCGTGATCCGCATCCGGAGCAGACCATGCGCATTGCCGGAACGATCGGCAGCTATCTGCGGGAATTTGCGGATGACGATGATCTGCCTTCCTACATCATCGGAACGATCGCGGCGGGAGAACCGCTGCTGACACCGGGCAGGATGGTGGAAATGGCGGATGCACGCTGGCTGAGCGGCATTGATTATGAAATGAGGAAAGAACGGAGAGCTGCACTGTTGCATCTCACAGCAGAAGATATCCGGGAAACAGCGGATCTGATGGAGCAGACACTGGAACAGGCAAATGTAACGGTTGTCGGCAGCGAGGCTGTGTTGAAGACATGCGGGATCGAACCGCAGCATATTCTGCGTCTCAAAGAGCAGGAAACGGAGGAAGACAGATGAAGAACGCAATCGTAATGGCAGCAGGAAAAGGGACACGGATGCATTCCGATGTGCCGAAGGTGCTGCATGAGGTATGCGGTGTGCCGATGGTGGAACTGATCGTCAACGAACTGAAACAGGCCGGTGCGGAACGGATCGTAACGATTACGGGATTCGGTCACGAGAAGGTGGAGCGGGTACTGGAAGGACAGTGTGAATTCGCTCTGCAGGAACCGCAGCTCGGTACCGGTCACGCTGTCATGCAGGCAAGAGCACTGGAAGGGGAAACCGGTGTTACGGTCGTTGTGAACGGTGATGCGCCGTGTGTACGGGCAGAGACCTATCAGAGTCTGTTTGAAGCCTGCAGCAACGCGGATATGGTGATCTTTGCGGTGCGGATGGATCCTTCGGTTGCCTACGGACGGATCATCCGGAGTGCAGACGGAACCGTTGACCGGATCGTTGAGTTCAAGGACGCAAACGAACAGGAGCGGGCAGTAACGGAGATGAACGCCGGGATGTATGCATTCCGCAATGAAGCACTGTTTGAGGGTCTGAAGGAACTGACGAACAACAATGCCCAGCATGAGTACTACATCACAGATCTTGTGGAGATCTTCCGGCGGAAGGGTCTGACCGTCCGGGCTCTGATCAGTGAAGATCCTGCAGAACTGCAGGGTGTGAACGACAGCGTGGAACTGGCTGCAGCCAACAGAACAATGTATGACCGGATCCGCCGCAAATGGATGAAGAACGGAACAAGCATGACAGATCCGGATACGGTATACATCGGTCCGTATGCGGAAATCGGCCGGGATGTGGTCATTGAACCGGGTGTGCAGATCAGCGGACATACGGTGATCGGCGACCGGGTACGCATCAAAGCGCATAGTGTTCTGGAAGACTGTACGGTCAAAAACGGCGCTGTCGTGGAACATGCTGTTCTGAAAGGGATTACAATCGAAGAGAATGAAGAGATTCCGCCATTTACGTACAGAAAATCCTGATTGTTGTAGTAGAATGGTAATGCACCTTTTTTGAGGAAGCACAGCAGAGGAAGGAAAACAGGACACAACTATGGTCAAAGACACGATCATCTTCGCATTAACATCCAGTAAAGAACTTGCAAAAGAGATCTCCATGAGGACGGGTGCGAAGCTCGGAAACATCAAGGTAGATCATTTTGCGGACGGAGAGATTCTGGTAACACCGAATGAAACAGTCAGAGGGCGGGACGTATTCATCGTTCAGTCTACGTATTATCCTGTTACGGAACGTCTGATGGAGGTTCTTGTCTGCATTGATGCACTGAAGCGGGCGAGTGCCGGAGAAATCACCGTATTCATGCCTTATTTCGGCTATGCAAGACAGGACAGAAAAGCAGCGGCTCATCAGCCGATTACAGCGAAACTTGTCGCAAATCTTCTTCAGACCGCCGGTGCTAACCGGATCGTGACGGTCGATCTGCATGCGGCACAGATCCAGGGTTTCTTTGACATCCCGATCGATGATATGACGGCAGTGCCTCTGCTGGCGGATTATTATGCGGCCAAGCAGTATCCGGCCGGGGACCTGGTGGTTGTTTCACCGGACCACGGCGGAGTGGTCAGGGCAAGGCGTATGGCAGAACTGCTGAATGCACCGCTGGCAATTATAGACAAGAGAAGGCCGAGACCGAACGAAGTCATGGCTGAGAACCTGATCGGTAATGTCGACGGAAAGGCCTGTGTCATCGTGGATGACATTGCGGATACAGCAGGTTCGCTGTGTGCTGCAGCGGAAATGGTCAGATCCTACGGAGCGAAGGAAGTCTTTGCGGCAATCACCCACGGTGTATTCTCCAGGGATGCCCTTGAGAAAATCGAAGCATCCGCGCTGAAGGAAATCGTGATTTCTGATACAATTCCTATGACGGAGGAGAAAGCCGCCAGAACCACAAAAGTCAGACAGGTATCTATGGCGGATGTCCTGTCCGAAGTCTTGATCGCAATCGTCACGCATGCATCGGTTGCGAATGTGTACGATAAGTACAATAAAAGGACCGGAGAGTAACAACAACAGCCGGCCGCCGCGTGCGGTCGGTATTCTTTTTGAGGTGAACCAATGAAACAGATGAATCTGAGACAGAAAACAGAGATCCTGTATTTCGTACTGAATACAGTGTTTTTCCTGTTTGTGATGGCAGTGTACGGGACTTGGACGTCATTTGACATCCGGATCTTCCTGGCATTCCTGCTGCTGGGTGCTGTCTTTGTGTTCGCTGTACCGGCACCGGTCAACAGACTGGTCATGTTCCTGCACGGCGGTCTGTTCACCCTGTACATGGTGACACAGGGGTGCTACAGCAAAGCATTCCATACATACTACCGTTTCAATACTGCAATTGACCTGCTGTCGGAAGTAGAGGGTGCCGCAACAAG
>JAFWJP010000067.1 GCA_017514645.1 Solobacterium sp.
GATCACCTGGGATGCAAACGGAGGATACTTTGACGGGAACCCGGAGGAAACTCAGCGGGAATCAAAATGGTTAAAACTCTCTGAGATTGGCAATGACTGGGATTATGTCCCTCAGAACCCGGTTGAAAGCATAGTTTGCATTGGGTGGACGGATGTAGAAGGCGGAACAGAGCCGATTGAAGATTACAGCAGATATTTCACAGCAGTAGAAGATATAACGCTGTATGCGGTATGGTCAGAAGGAATACCTGTGACCTGGAATGCCAACGGAGGATATTTTCTGGACGGTGATGATGAAGTAACGAGCATTATTACATATACTGCACCGGGTGACTACCCTGATCAGCCGGAACCGTATATTGGTGATGAGTCAAAGATGTTCGACCGCTGGTCAACGTCTCCGGATGGAACAGGAGACGACATTTCGGAGGTGACAGGACCCGTCACATATTATGCGATCTGGATCAATGCGTACACGATCACGCTGGATGCCGGGGAAGGGTATTTTGGAATTTGGGACTGGGATGATGAGGAAGAAGACGAGGTCTATATCCAGAAGAAGACATTTACTTTCAAAAAAGCGGAAGGATACCGGTTCTGGGAGGAGGAAATTGACGATCTTTGGGACGGATGGGAGATATCCGGGCCTGAAGGAAAGGGCTTTGCCGGCTGGAAAATGACCGGTACTGACTGGGAAGAGGATGATTACTATGGTGAGCGTTATTTCCTGGTAGAGTCAGATGTGACGATCACTGCACAGTGGGGAATTAATCATACGATCACCTGGGATGCCAATGGCGGATATTTCCCGGATGAAGACGATGAAACGATGGAGCGGACATATGTTGAAGGGGAAGTACTTTACAATCTTCCTGAACCTGAGACTTCGGACCCCCATAAAATCTTTGTCGGATGGACTGATGTGCAGGGAAGCACAGATGTGCTGACATATAATGAGGATATTGGCGGCTATCTGGAGATCACGGAGGATATGACTCTGTATGCGGCCTGGGAGGACGGATATATTGTCACCTTCCACGGATGCGGCGGAGAGTATGGCTCTGAGGACTGGGATGATGAAGAGGATGATTGGGTCACCACTTTCAGCCCCACAAAAGTATGCAAGTACCGGAAAAACTCTGTACTGCAATCCCATGATGGTGAATTTGAAACCTGGGATTATGACCGGATTCCTGACAAAAAATATCTGAAGGGCTGGAGTCTTACCGAAGGTGGTCCTGTGCTTGAATATGATGAGGAACTGGGCGGTCTTATCTGTGTTGACAGGGATCTGGATCTGTATGCAGTCTGGGAGGATGACTATGATATTGTGATCGATCCGAACGGCGGATATTGGTGGGATTCGGAGGCGGATCATAAGTATTATGATGTGAGAACCTGGAAATCTTCCTATACAGCTGAAGAAGGTCAGATAAGTTTTCTCGAACTGCGGGCCGGGTTGTATAACGATGAACAACGGATGGCAGTGGTCGGTTTCAGTACGGATCCGGAAGGAGAGAATATCGTAATACGCGCTGATGGAGAACAGACATTGCCTGTAACTTCTGACATGATGCTTTACGCTGTATGGGAACCCGGAGTGATCATCAGCCTTTCACAGGCAGGATATATAGATGAAGAGCGGACCATTTTGGTTAATGCGATGCAATGGCACTGGAAATGGGATGGTGAGCATGTCAGTCAGACAGTTCCTCAGAATATTCCGATCTCCCGCGTAGCGATGCCGCTGGTATATAAGTATGATGAGCCCGACTGGGATGGTTTTGCGGGATGGAGTCTCAGCCCCTACAAAAAGGATATTATTCGCGGTGACGGTGCGGATGGATCCTACGTACTGACAGAAGATGTTATGCTGTACCCGATCCTGCGGGATGATACACAGGAACCGGAGACCTATGTGCTGGTAGTCTGGGATGCGAATGGAGGTACGTTTGCACAGGATGGATATCCGTCGAAGACAGATCAGCAGGTTGGAGTCGGAACTGCCCTTGGGGAAGCAGGTATCCCGCAGCTGAATGAACGTTCCGGTTATGAACTGGCCGGATGGAGTACGAATGCGGATGCACAGGAACCGGATTATACCTCTTCTGAAATTGCGGCGTATACTGTTACGGAGGCAGTTACCTTCTATGCAGTCTGGAAGGTGAAAGAGCCGGAGGGAAATACAACCGCGCAGGAACTGGCAGACGATGTGAACGATATTATTGGTCAGGCGGCAGCCGCTTCGACCGATGAGGAGAAAGCAGCCGTTGAGAGGGCAATTGAGGACCTGGTCGAAACACTTGACAATAATGATAACCAGGCGATCATAGACAGTGCGACGGAACAGGACCCGCAGCTGGCAGCGATGAACAGTCAGATGGATCAGCTTCTGCAGGGACAGGGTTACGGAGATGTCGAGATCGGAAGCACGATTGCTGCAGAAGCGCCGATCAGTCCCGGAAGCAGTGAGAACATTGTGGTATCCATGTCGGGTGCGGCAGCGACTGTTGCAAATCAGATCCGGAAAGATCTGGAAAATGATGAGATCGATCCTGAAGCGCTCGGAGAAGATGAAACGATCACCTATCATGCACAGGTCGTTGTCGGCAATGTGGCGCAGTCAGCAGCTTCCCTCGATCTGGCGATGGATATCAGTGTCTCCGTGGTGGCAGATATTCCGGGAGAGGAACCAAAGGTTGAAGAGCATGTATCTTTGACTGCACCGGTCACCGTGAGCATGATATTACCGGAAAGCTACCAGGGCAAGGAATTTGACCTGATGCATGAGACGAATGAAGGCGTGGCACAGATACCGTATGACAGTAATAACGTGACAGGCGGACTGGCGGTCAGCTTTGCGGTCCCGGGCTGCAGCATGTTCCGGATCGTAAATGTACGCTGCACGAATCATAGTTTTGATGAAATTGGTGAACTGTATCAGGAAGCTACCTGTACCTCTAACGAAGTCAGGAAATACCACTGCCAGAATGCCGGATGCTCCGAATATCAGCTGAATGAAATTCCGGGTACAATGAAGGCACATGAATATGAAACGACCGGAACAGTAATAAAAGACCCGACCTGTACCGAAGAAGGAACGATCGTCTATAATTGCAGGAATTGCACTCACACCAAAGAAGAAACCATTGCAAAGATCGCGCATACGGAGGAAGTGATCCCCGCCGTGGAACCGACCTGTACGAAGGCAGGTCAGACGGCAGGAAAGAAATGCTCAGTCTGTGGAACGATCCTTATTGCTCCGACGAGTCGTCCTGCAACGGGTGTTCATTCCTGGAGCGCCTGGACGGTCACGAAGGCGGCGACTTGTTCCGCATCCGGTACACAGACCCATACCTGCAGCGTCTGTAAAACGACGGAAACGCAGACGATCGCAGCTACAGGGAAACATACTCCTGTCGCGATCGCAGCCGTACCCGCCACCTGCACTGCAGCCGGAAAGACTGCGGGAAGCAAATGCTCGGTATGCGGAACGGTGATCACAGCGCAGAAGACAGTGCCGGCCACCGGCCATAAATGGGATGCCGGGAAGGTCACAACGGAGCCGACTGCTTCCGCGGCAGGCGTGAAGACTTACACCTGCACGGTGTGCAATGCTACGAAGACGGAACCGATTCAGAAACTTACTCCGGCGGAAGCCCAGAAGAAGGCGGAAGGCGATCCAAATGATCCGAAGTCTGTTGCCGGCGCAGAGAAGGCTATGACAGCAGTGAAGGATAACGGGGAACCGAAAGGATCCAGTTTCTCCACGATCCAGCTGTATTCCAGCAAGCAGACGAAGAACAGCATCACGCTGAAGTGGAACAAGGTGAAAGGTGCAAGCGGATACATCATCTACGGCA
>JAFWJP010000068.1 GCA_017514645.1 Solobacterium sp.
GCAAGGCAAGTGCCTGCATTGAATGCGGTCAGTGTGAAGGCGTCTGCCCTCAGCATCTCCCGATCATCCAGTACCTGAAAGATGTTGCGAAGCATTACGAACATTAGGCGGCTGCTTGCTGTCTTTGCCGGTTGTCTGGTACTTGCCGGGTGCGCTGCAGGGGAAACGGTGCAGGAACAGCCGGCTGAAGAGGGGGAAACCGCAGTCGTGATGACGCTGTTGATCAATGATACACCCGTGGAAGTGATCTGGGAGGACAATGACGCAGTCAGTGCCCTGCGTGACCATGTACAGGAGGAAGAACTCCGGATCGATATGTCGATGTACGGTGGGTTTGAACAGGTCGGCACACTTGGCTTTGATGTACCCCGCAGTGACACACGCATCACCACAGAACCCGGTGATATTGTCCTCTATCAGGGAAATCAGATCGTTGTGTTTTACGGATCCAATACCTGGGGGTATACGAAACTCGGTCATATCACGGACAAAAGCGATGAAGAACTGAAACAGCTGCTCGGGAACGGTGATGTGCTCATCGTTCTGTCTGCGGAGGAGGACGCATGAAGATTCTGGTACTGAACGGAAGCCCGCATAAAGACGGAGCTACAGCAGATATGGTACAGGCGTTTATCAAAGGCGCAGAGGAAGCGGGGCATACAGTCAGTGTATTCCGGACAGCTTTCATGAATGTTCATGGCTGCCTGGCCTGTGAATACTGCCGTACACAGGAAAAGGGCATCTGTGTCCAGAAGGATGATATGCAGGACATTTATCCGGCTGTTCTTTCTTCTGATATGATCGTCTTTGCGTCACCGGTCTACTACTTTACACTGTCTTCACAGCTGCACGCAGTGATCCAGCGTACTTATTCGATCGATATACCGGCAAATGTCCGGCAGACCGCTTTGATCCTCAGTTCAGGCAGTCCGTTTGTCTACGGTCCGGCAATCGAAGCGTATTATCAGTCCATCGTTGAATACTGGGGTGTCCGCAATGCCGGTATCTTTACGGCAAACGGCAAACAGAACAAGTCTGAAGCGAAACGTCAGGAACTCTACGAATTCGGCAGAAGCCTGAAAGACTGAAAAACCGGGGTTTTTCCGCCCCGGTATCCTAAGCGCCCTGACCGGCGCTTTTTCGTACTTCCTCCAGCAGTGATTCCCTGTTATTTTTACAGCGTTCTTCCATGACAGCGTTGATGAGATGATCCAGCATGACGGAGATTTCTTTTCCCCGCAGCCCTTCCTTTACCAGATCGCTGCCGTTGACAGCCAGCTGCGTCAGACTCACACAATCCCCGTTTTCCCGGATTTCCCGGGCAATGCGTTCGAGTTCATCCTTCTTTTCATAGCAGTCCGCAGCAGTCCGGTACGCCAGATAATCACTGAATCTGTCCTTCAGAAGATACATTGCTTTCTGTACATCGATCTTTGTTTCCAGAGGCAGGCTGCGGTATTTCTGCAGAACGAGTACCGTGTCCCGTACAGCACCGGATACTTTGAGATCATCCAGCGTGCGCTGATCGGTTTCTGTGTGGTTCAGCAGAACTGCCAGACGGACAGGAAAGGTTCTCTCACTCCGGTCAATGCACGATACGGTATTCTCCCATGCCGTATCGTTCTTCAACTGCGGCAGAATGACCTCCATGAGAGAACGATAGGGGTCAAGAACCGAAGCGGCGTATTGTCCTGTCAGCAGTCTTTCCAGTTCCGCTTCGATTCTTTCCGCGGATACGTAACGCAGATCATCTTTCTTTGCCAGAACGGCTTCTGCAGTCTTCTCTTCGATCCGGAAACCAAGCTGTGCCGCAAAGCGCACAGCCCTTAGTATACGCAGTGCGTCCTCGTTGAAACGTTCCGAAGGATCGTTGACACTGCGTATGATTCCTGCCTTCAGATCATCCAGCCCATGGAAATGATCGGTGATCCCGGTATCCGGATGATAGGCGAGAGCGTTGATCGTAAAATCCCTGCGGGCGCAGTCATCCTTCAATGTGCGGGCAAATGCGACGTGGTCCGGGTGCCGGTGATCCCGGTAGGCGCTTTCGGTACGGAAGGTCGTGATCTCCAGCGGACGATGATCGCTGATCAAAGTCACGGTACCGTGCTTGATTCCGGTGTCGATGATCTGCGCATCACGGAATACATCGTGGACCTGCTCCGGCAGAGCACTCGTTGTAAGGTCGTAATCATGGACCGGACATCCTAAAAGAGCGTCACGGACACAGCCGCCGACACAGTAGACTTCATAGCCGGCATCCGTCAGCCTGCGCATCGGAGCCAGTACATAATCAGGCAGAATCATCGTCATATGATATTATTATAGACAAGAGACAACGTTTTTGACATCAGGCTCATTCAGGAGGAAAACAATATGAGAATCGGACAGTCATCAGATATTCATCGGTTCGGTGAAAACCGGAAGCTGGTGATCGGCGGAGTGGAGATTCCCTTTGAGAAAGGACTGGTCGGTCACAGTGACGCAGATGCACTGACACATGCAGTGGCAGAGGCGGTGCTCGGAGCTATGGGTCTTGGTGATCTTGGACACTGGTTCCCGGATACGGACCCGAAATGGGAAGGTGTCAATTCCCAGATCATTCTGCAGGCAGTGGGACGGATCATGGCGGAACATGGCTATCATATCGGCAACGTGGATTGTCTGATCATGATCGAGCGGCCGAAGATGGCACCGCACATCGGACAGATGAAGCAGAACTTTGCGGCAGCCCTGGAATGTGATCCGGAACGGATCAATGTCAAAGCGACCCGCGGGGAAGGACTCGGCTTTGTCGGACGCGGGGAAGGCGTACTGGCCCAGGCAGTCGTACTGCTGGAGGAAAACACCGGGGAATGAAAGAACCCAGTTGATTCAGCTGGGTTTGTTTATGCGTCCAGAAGATCGATCGCTTCCCGGAACCGGGCATTCAGGAACGCTTTGTCTGCTTTCATCAATGTATGAATATGTCCGCCTTCGCACGGATCAATGACCGTCATGCCGCGGGTATACGCACCGTCCGGCACAACATGGCACGTACCATCAAATCCCTCAAAACGCTCAGGATACAGCAGATACATGATCGTTGCCAGATCAAACACCGTGAATTCACTCCATCCGCGCTGTCTGCCGTAGCCGGCAAAGAAGTTCATCAGTCCGCCGCAGAGCTGCGCGGTCTTTGTCTTTTTGTTCTGCCAGTAACGGATATCTTCTTCATTGACGATACAGTAGTCGCAGACCTCCAGCGGTGCAATGACAACACGTACACCGGAACGCATTACAGCTTCTGCAGCGTGAGGATCTGCGTAGATGTTGAACTCTGAGCGGGCAAGCATATTGCCGCGGCAGACAGAACCGCCCATGATCACGATTTCTTCGATCTTTTCCTTTACTTCGGGATATGCCAGCAGTAACAGTGCGATATTGGTCAGCGGTGCCAGTGCAGCGATCGTAACCTTTTCCGTGCTGTTCATGATGGCATTCTTCATGAATTCCACGGCACCTTCCGGGACAGGGAGGAACCCGGGCTCCGGAAAGTCAAACCCATCCAGGCCGGTCTTTCCATGCGCATCCTGCGGTTCCGGATCCAGGATCAGTGCACTTTCCGATCCCATGGCGACAGGAATGTCCGTTCTGCCCAGATAGGTCAGCGTACGCAGCAGATTGTCCGTTACCTGACGCATATGGTTGTTTCCGGCAACTGTAGTGATACCCAGAAGTTCAAAGGCTTCCGGGTGGGCGAGTGTCATGAGGATGGCCATGATATCATCGTGGCCGGGATCGCAGTCGATCAGCAGTTTTCTTTTTTTCATAATGATCATCCTTGATAATTGCATGCAATCAATGTAAGCGGATTGTTAGAGGCATTGCCAATGCTCAGGGAACCGCGTTCCTCTGAACGTTCCGGCAGAGTGAAGGTCTGATTTCCAGCATGTACCGTATTCGTACAGCGGATAAATGATATGGTCGTTTCTGTATCAGCCGGTAATGTTCCAAGCAGGGTTTCCTTCATTTCATCATCATGAAGATGGTATGAATACAGTTCCTGTCCTCTGAGGTGAATACCGGTATGTCTTCTTACACCTGTAAAGGACCAGCTGAAGAGGAAGTCGGTATCCTTGTCAGCCTGTACGGTCAGTTCTGCGTACTGATACAGTGTATCCGGTCCGCTGAAATTGACGGCGCTGTGCGGTTCCAGTATGACACCGTCTTCTCCTTTGTGTGCATTTCCTTCATGTATGAGCAGACCGGAAAGACCGTAGCGACGTACCAGTCCGATATCGGTTCCCCAGTCCTCCGTGCAGGTCCTGCGGAAATCCATCTCCGCATGCGGATGCTTTTCGATCCGGAAATCCGTCATCCGGAACAATGTACGTTCTGTATAGGCACTGCATTCCACAAGCAGACCTGTTTCCAGAATCGGCATCATTCCTTCCGGAATGCTCCAGACGATCGTTCCGGCCTGTGTCTTTTCCCCGAAGAGATAGTTTTCCGCATAGTCTTTGATATACGGCGTGAAGGACAGCGGAAGATCCCGGTCATTCTCAATGCAGAAGGTTACCGTATCACCAGGTTCCAGAATCCCGCTGAACTGCGGCTCATATCTGACATCGTAGACATCCTGCGGGCGGAAATAGGTCTGTTTCCGCAGGAAGAAGTGCTCATTCTCCAGCATCCGGTCCAGAATGATGCGAAGCTCACCGTGCCGGGCATCCAGCCGCACAGCGTGATCGGCATTCTCATCGGCTTTGAATCCGTTTGACGCATACGGAAGAGCAAACGGCGATACCGGTCCGTTCGGAAGACCGTGCAGTCTGCGCGCTGTTACGGTAAACCAGAAGGCAGTGCCGGACACTGTCTGGATATTCTTTGTGCCGATCGCTGAACTGAACAGCAGAATATCATTGAACGGTGTGATCCATTTTTCATCGATGCCTTCCAGTCCGACCATCATACCCATGATCGCACCGACATTGCCGAGATTGCAGTCCGTGTCGCATCCCGCTTCCGCAATCAGCCTCAGCGTTTCATCAAAATCATTGTATCCGTAGAGCATTCCGTACAGCATGATCGCAGTATTCGGAAGGATATGGCAGACACCGGGATA
>JAFWJP010000069.1 GCA_017514645.1 Solobacterium sp.
CCCATAAAATCTTCCATCGTCACTGATGTTTCCGATGATATTCCTTCTCTATGCAGTACTGCACCTATCGTTCTGAATATGATCTTCCAGTCTCCGGTAAAACTGACATGATCTACATATTCTACGTCGTAGTCAAACTTGTCTTCCCATGACAGGGTGTTCCTGCCGTGGATCTGTGCCCATCCGGTGATCCCCGGTCTTACTTCATGACGCCTTGCCTGATGTTCATTGTACCGGGGCAGATACTTCACCAGAAGCGGTCTCGGTCCTACGACCGACATATCTCCCTTCAGTACATTCCACAGCTCCGGAAGCTCATCAATGGACGTAGAACGCAGCTTCTGTCCGAACGGTGTGAGTCTCACTTCGTCGGACAGGAGATTGCCTTCTGCGTCCTTCTCATCCGTCATCGTCCGGAATTTGTACAGCCGGAAGATCTTCCCGTCCTTCCCCGGTCTCTCCTGGGCAAAGATGACGGGTGAGCCAAGTCTTTTCTTCACCAGTCCGGCTGTTACGGCAAGTACAGGGCTGAGCACGACCAAAGCGGCTGCAGACAGTACAATGTCCTGCGGCCTCTTGATGTATTTCTCATAGATACCCTGTTTATGCATCGTTCGTATTACTTGTCAAAACACATGTGAATGATCTGTATGATGATGTCCTGCTCTTCCGGTGTCATGTTGATGTCTGTGGGCAGGCACAGTCCTCTGCGGAATACATCTTCTCCTACACTGTGTTCTCTGACCTGTACATGCGGATTGTCCTTGTAGATCGGCTGCATATGCATGGGTTTCCAGATCGGTCTTCCTTCCGCGTTGTACTTCATGAGCGTTTCCAGGATCTCTGTCGGGCAGCTCTTTCCGTACTCATGTACATAGTGCGGCGTGTGATCATCCCTTGTCTGTTCACACATGGCGTCTTCATCGATGATCAGGCAGCTGAGCCAGTAGTTCGGTGTCATGTCTTCCTCGATGTAGGGATTCATCTGTACCGGAAGATCCTTCAGCCCTTCCCTGTAACGTTCATAGATCGCTTTCTTCATGTCCAGATGTTCCTGAAGATGCAGGAACTGTCCTCTTCCTACACCGGCGATGATATTGCTCATGCGGTAGTTGTAGCCGAGTTCGGTATGCTGATACCAAGGTGCCGCATCCCTTGCCTGTGTCGACCACTTCCTGACCTTCTTCGCTGCTTCCTCATCATCCGTCAGTAACATTCCTCCGGTGCTGCAGGTAATGATCTTGTTGCCGTTGAACGAGATGATATTGTACCTGCCGAAGCTGCCGGTCATCTTTCCTTTGTATACAGCGCCCAGCGACTCAGCTGCATCCTCGATCAGCACTGCGTTGTATTCGTCGCAGATTTCCTTGATCTCATCCAGCTTCGCCGGTGTTCCGTACAGATTCGCAACGATGGCCGCCTTCGCCTGCGGATACAGTGCAAACGCTTTTCTCAGCGCTTCCGGATCCATGTTCCAGGTATCGTATTCACTGTCCACAAACACAGCCGTCCCCTTCTCATACGCAACCGGATTGACCGTCGCGCTGAAGGTCATATCGGAGCACAGTACATAGTCACCCGGACCGATTCCGGCAAGCTTGACCGCCAGATGGATCGCCGATGTCCCGGAAGATAGACCGACAGCATATCTGCACCCAAGGTATTCCGTGAAGTTCTTTTCCAGTTCATCGATATTCTCACCGATCGTTGTTACCCAGTTCTTTGCAAACGCATCGTGAATGAACTGTTCTTCTTCACCGTGCATCCTGGGCGTTGCCAGCCATACTTTCTTTTCAAAAGGGACAATGTTCCTGCTCATACTGTTCCTGCTCCTTATAATATTTCATTATAGCTTTAAACTGCTTCAAATACGAATCATACGCTCATTCCGTATTGATATATACCGTAACAATTTCCGGCGGATTGTTGAATCTGGGAAGTTTCTCCCTGCTGGTACCCAGCCCTCTTGTGATGATCATCGTTGTTCCGTTGAGATCGTACTGTCCGTAGTCATATTCCGGAAACCAGCCCTGATCCGGCGCCCAAAGACCACCGACGATCGGCAGGATCACCTGTCCCCCGTGCAGATGCCCGCTGACCACCAGATCGATGTCCCACGGGTTCTGATCCAGAAACACGAAGGAATCCGGACGATGCGCCATCATGATCGTATACCGGTCCGTATCCTGGTAATCCTCCAGAAACCGCAGAACCGCTTCATAATCCTCACCGCCGCCCCGGAACGCATATTCATACATGCCGCCGATCCGGACCTCCGCACCGTTGATTTCAGTATCGATATACGCCAGTTCCAGTACTTCCGCACCGGCTGAGCGGATCTCCTCCAGCAGCGCATCACCGTTCTTCTTCAGGTAGTCCCGTTCCTGATTGCCCAGAGAAACATAGACAGGCGCGATTTCTGTCATCCTCTGCACAAATGTTACTGCCGCAGCCGTACTTTCACTGTCATCATTGAGCAGGTCTCCGGCCAGCAGGATCAGATCCGGTTCCTGTTCCCTGACCAGCGCAGTTACTTGTTCGTTGTCTTCGCCGTACACCATATCATGCAGGTCCGCGATCAGGACCGCTCTGATCGTTCTTCCTCCTGCGTCACCGACTGTATACTGCGTATTCACCGGGTGATGGTAGGAGATGAAAACACCGCGCCAGACCAAGCCTGCTGCAGCTGCGATGATGACCAGGGCAATGAGGATCCGTCTCTTCATACCGCTATTCTACCATCAGAAAAGGTGATCCATCACGGATTCACCTTTGTTTCCGGTGTATATGCCGGCACCATCTTCTTTACCAGGCCGATGGTCCTTGTTTCATCGTTGTGATTTGCCGCATCGATCAATTCATTCAGATTTACCATGAACTCCCTGCGGTCGAACACCACCGGCTTTCCGATGTAGATCAGCTTGTTCGCTGTCTTCTCCAGTCCTTCCTCGGCCATGAGCTTTTCTTCATACAGCTTCTCTCCCGGCCGCAGTCCGGTATATTTGATTTCGATATCAACGTCCGGTTTCAGTCCTGACAGCTGGATCAGGTTTCTTGCCAGGTCATCGATCTTCACGGGATCACCCATATCCAGAACCAGGATCTCGGCGCCTTTGCCGATGACGCCCGCTTCCAGCACCAGCGATACCGCTTCCGGAATCGTCATGAAGTAGCGGATGATCTCCTTGGACGTGACCGTCACCGGTCCGCCTTCCGCGATCTGTTTCCGGAACAAGGGGATCACTGATCCGTTACTGCCGAGAACATTCCCGAAGCGTACGATCGTATATTCCGTAACGGGATCACTGATCGCGGGGAAGGTCTGTGTCAGCAGTTCATCATCACCGTTGGTGAAGAGTACGGGAAGTTCCGCTGCTCTGTTCTCTTTGATCATGTAGTCGAATGTCTGAACGATCTTTTCACAGATCCGCTTGGACGCGCCCATGATATTCGTTGGATTGACGGCTTTGTCGGTACTGATCAGGATGAACTTGCGGCATCCGCTGATCATTGCAGCATAGGCTGTCTTGTACGTACCGATGACGTTGTTCTTGATGGCTTCACAGGGACTGTCTTCCATGAGCGGTACATGCTTGTGCGCCGCAGCATGGTAGACCACATCCGGCTGATACTTGGTGAATACTTCATTGATGCGTCTGCTGTCCCGGACGGAACCGATCATTACGACCAGATCGAGCAGAGGATACTCTCTGCGCAGTTCCTGCTGGATCTCGTAGGCATTGTTCTCATAGATATCGAAGATGATGAGCTTCTGAGGCTCATATTTGGCGATCTGGCGGCAAAGTTCACTGCCGATGGATCCACCCCCGCCTGTCACCAGCACTGTCTTGTCACGCACGAAATCGCGTACAGCGCTCATATCAAAGACGACCGGTTCCCTGCCGAGCAGATCCTCCAGGGATACTTCCCGCAGATTGGATACCGTGACTTCTTCATTCATGAACTGATAGATGCCGGGAAGCGTCAGTACCCGGCACCCGCTGTTCTTGCAGATGTTCATGAGCTCTGTTCTGTCTTTCAGGGAAGCACTGGGAATCGCAACATAGATCCTGTCCACATCGTATTTATTCACATTGTCGAGAATGTCATTTCTCCCCCCGACGATCGGAATACCATCGATGAATCTGCCCCACTTGTTCGGATTATCGTCAATGATGCAGACGATCCTTCCTTTTGTCTCCTTGCCGCCGTTGGCGTCCCGCAGGATCATCTGTCCCGCATTTCCTGCCCCTACCAGCATGATCTTCGGTGCTTCAGAGCCGCTGCTTCTCGACTGACTGCTTCTGAGCAGCAGGATAAAGCGGTAGGAGAACCGTGCCGCCACCACCAGAACGAACTGGATCACACTGCCCATGATGTAGTAGGAGACCGGCATACGGTAGAATACAAACGCCCCGGCCACCTGCACCAGTGTTGTCAGCACCGAGGAAAAAACGATCCTGCTCAGTTCATTGTAGCTGGCAAAACGCCAGATGCTGCGGTAGAGGTTCAGCCAGGAAAAGATCAGAACACACGCAGCGGTATAGAACGGTGTAAACCGGTAGAATGCCCGCAGGAACTCCTCCGGTATGCTCAGAAAGCGGAAGTCAAACCGCAGCAGCAACGCAAAAAGATAGGCCCCGTTCACGACCAGAATGTCGTAGATCATCAGGAACCCGGCGATCATATGCCAGTGTTTGATCTTCTTCGCTATCAGTGACATGCTTGAGTTTATTCTATAACTATTTTTCTGTTCCCGTACACTGACTGCGCATCAATGTCTGCTGTAGGGTACCGGTTTGTATCCGACCAGTCTTCTTCCTCTCAGGATCCGGTCCGGATTGTCTTCCAGCAACATATACGTATACTCTTCCCCGAAATCGTCCAGAAGACTCTGCTCGACCTGACTCATGTCCGTATTGCGCCAGTAGGTTCTGTGGGCATCCGAGGCCACGCAGGACACAACACTGTGCCGCAGAAGTGAATATGCCGTCTGCTGTGCCCGCTTCCCGTTTTCTCCCAGGATGGAGCCTTTGTTCAGCTGAATGCAGCAGCCCATACGGTACCAGTCATAGACGATCGAAGGATCATCCTGCACAAAGTAGTACCTTGCCGGATGTGCAATCACCGGCCAGTAGCCCGCATCGATGCAGGAAGTGATGATCTTCTGACAGTACGCCGGATCTTCCCCGAACCGGAATTCCACCAGGAAGTACTTCGTTGCGTTCAGCGTCCAGACCCTGCCTGTCTTCAGCAGTTCCGGCAGATCATCGCAGGCCATGATCTCCATGCCCTGATACAGATGGACCGGCAGTCCGGCCCGGCGCACAGCATAGTGCAGCGCATCCCAGCGTGCCTGCAGATCCTCACCTGCATAGTTATCGTAGACACCGCGGTAACAGTGCGGGGTCGTGATGATCGCTTCTGTACCGGATTCCAGCGCCGTCTGCACCAGCTGCAGAGACATTTCCATATGCTCGGAACCATCATCGATTCCAGGAAGAATATGTGTATGAATATCGATCATAGCGCCCCTCACTGCAGTTCATCCGCAAACTTCCGGTACAGCTCGGACTGGATCTCCAGCGCCTGCATACTGATGCGGTAGTTGTACAGACCGGGATAGAGGAAACCGTAGAGGTCAACGATGACCTTCTGGTAATCTTTGAGGATATAGCACGGTGTATAGCCGTTGTACTCAATTGCGGCCCACAGCTCTTCACCGTCTCCTTTCGGTACATCCTGCGTCCGGATATTGCCCAGGTCATAGGAAATGATCCGGGCCAGCCACGTCTCGATCTCCAGGTTCGTGAAATTCGTCTCGATATAGGGCATGACTGAGGTGACAACGCTCAGCATCTGCGTCAGCGTACAGTCCGCCATCTTGGAGATGATGGCTTTGATCACGATATTCTGCCGGTTCATCCGGTTGTAGTCATTGTCGATTTCCCGCAGACGGGCATAATTCATGGCTTCCCTGCCATTCAGATGATATACCCCCGGAACACAGCCTGTCTCTTTGATGAACCCGTTGTTGAAGTATTCCGATTCTGCTTCATCAAGATAGATATCCACACCGCCGACAGCGTCCACGACCTTTTCCACACCGGTCATACTGAAGGTGACATATTTCGTGATATTCATATCAAAGTTCATATTGATGGTACGGATGGCCAGGTCCGCGCCTCCCCACCAGTAGGCATGGTTGAGCTTGGACCAGTCATTCACCGGTTCCGGGATCCAGACCATTGTATCTCTCTGCAGAGAAGCGATACTGATGGTTTTCCGGTTCATATCCAGAGAGATGATCTTCGTCGCGTCAGCCCGTTCCATCGCAACCTTTTCATCTTCAAAGTCATTGGAATCCGCACCGAAGAGAAGGAAGTTGAACACCTGGTAGTTCGACACCTGTTCCATGACCTCTTCCGCGATATCCGCCTCTGTCCGGGACATCGTATCCGTCTTCTCCATCCGGTTCAGTATGGAGCCGGCAAACAGAAAGAGACCGCTCATCAGAATGAGCAGAATCGCCAGAATGACCGCTATGATCTTCGGCCCTTTTTTCAGTTTCCGCCGTTTCCTCTGCCTGTAGCTCATGGTATGAGTTTATCACATTTGTTCCTGATACAGAAACGGAAGCCGTAACACTGACTCCCGTTCAGGTACCAGGCAATGAGATAGTCAACGACTTCACCGTAGGACGCAATACCGTTCTCTACGTCAAAGGTCTTTAGGTAGGTGTCATTGATACGGTCGGATACTTCCTGCAGCGGAGAATCATAACGCCAGGACAAGTGCACCGATGTCTCATACCGCGATCCTGAACGGTCCCGTCAGAGCAGAAAGAAGACCGATCCAGGCTTTGGAGCCGCTGCGGTAGACCGGAAAGGAAAATGCAGGAAAAGACCGGAACAGCTGGATCGCTGCATCGTTGATGATCCATAGCAGTACCGCTGCAATTGCCTTCTTCATCCAATGTCATTCTACATCATGGAAAAACGGATGTCCGACCCATCCGTTTCTACACAAGTTTATCCCGGTAGTACGTTTTTTCTTCTTCCGGAAGGCCCATGTTGTTCATGACAGTTTCCGCATCCGTATTCAGTGTTTTCATCAGATGACGGATGATGTCCAGCATCTTTGCCTTGGTGTCTTCTTCCGCTTCCGCACGACCTTCTGCACGACCTTCTGCACGGCCTTCCGTTTTTCCTTTGGCCAGACCTTCTGTCATTCCTCTGGCAAGTCCTTCCGCTTCTGCCTGTGCTGCTGCCTCTTCGGCAGCTTTCCTTGCGGCTTCCTCTACGGCTGCCTTCACTTCTTCCTTGATCCGTTCCCTGATCCTGATTTCCAAGCTCATAAAGTCCCGCTTCCATTCCGGGCTTCTTCTGCCCTTTTCCACTTCCCTTTCCACTGTTTCCGTAAACAGATCCCGGGTTTCTCCGTCCATGGTATACGAACAGTACGCACCGATCTCCGTTCCGTTGTCAGCTGCTGTACAATTCACGTAAACACAGTGTACACCGTCATGCAGAGCTTCCCCTGTTTCCCGGCACACCTTTTCATATCTGTATATCATTTTACCATGTCCGAACGGATCATACGTACAGATGATAATGATGTACTGATCCTTCAGCTGATCATAATCCTCCCCCTGTTCCAGCAGGTACATGTCCGCCGATGCCTGATAGAACCGTGTTCTTCTGACCGGAAAAGTATACCGGTCATTGTGCATTTCCACACCGAACAGATATTCATTGTTCTCAGCGAAGATGTCCATCCTCACACCGTGCCTGCCGTAGTCGTCCTGCAGCTTCCTCTGCCGGATCACCGTTTACAGCTCCCTGATGTGCAGCTCCGGCAGGATCCTGTTGATCAGTTCTTTTGCCAGTTCCGTATTCTCAAATACCTTTCCGAAGATGAAATCATCCTGTATGGTCAGTTCTTCCAGTCTTTTCCGCATAGGCTCCTCCTCTTCATTCATACGCGGAACGGACCTGCTTCCCCGAAAAAAAAAGACCTTCCGGTCTGAAGTGCTCCCCAAAAGTTGAACAAAACTTTTGGGTGAACTTGTCAACGAAAAGTAGACAGTTCAAAAAGACACCTTATAGCCCTGCGAGAGTGTAAACTCTGCAGGGCTTTTATAGTGCAGTTTATACATAGGTCTCTCATAGTTGTAATAGTGGATATAGTTGTCTATGAACTC
>JAFWJP010000070.1 GCA_017514645.1 Solobacterium sp.
CATCCCGGTGCCATGGCATTCAACGCTTCCGCAAGTCCGTATTCCTTCATATGCTCATCACGGCAGATGAAGATGGAAGGGTGCTCACATTCCGGTGTGATGTTTCTGACCACGTATTCGATCATCGGATGACAATGGATCAGTATGAGCGGTTAGGGTACGATAATACAGGCATTCACAAAACGGGAACCTCTTCCCGCCATGGGTATGACAATATTCAGCATAGGGATTCTGCCTTTCTCTTTTCTGTAACCATCATACATCGTTTGCGGGTAGAAAACAAAAAGGACCTGAAGTCCTTTTCAGTGCCGGTAGCCGGACTTGAACCAGCCACCTACGCGTTACGAGTGCGTTGCTCTACCGGATGAGCTATACCGGCATGTACGACTATTATAACTAAACAAAACCGATTATTCAATGATAAGATGAATAGAGAGATAGTGAGGACAACAACATGGATCATCAGGAAATAATGACACGTCTGCAGGAGGAATTCGGCAGACAGTATGGTTCTGCGGACGGAGCGGAACTCTGGTTCGCACCCGGGAGAGTGAATCTGATCGGTGAACATACCGATTACAACGGCGGTCATGTCTTCCCGTGCGCGATCACGATCGGCACGTACGCACTGGTCAGGAAGCGGGAGGACGGGCTCCTGCGCTATACATCGCTGAACCAGGATCCGGGCAGGGTCTATGAAAAGAAGATCAGTGACATTGAAGCATATACCCCGGAAGACGGATGGACGAACTATGCCAACGGTATGATCAAGGCAATGCAGGACAACGGCTATCCGGTGACCTTCGGCTTCGATGCAGTGATCTACGGCAATATTCCGGTCGGTTCCGGTCTGTCATCCTCCGCATCGCTGCTGACACTGATCGGTGTGATCCTGCGGGCATTCAACGGAATCGATGTGACGAACGAGAAGATTGCCTGGCTGGGGCAGTATACGGAGAACCATTACATCGGTGTACAGTCCGGCATCATGGATGAATTCGCCATCGCCATGGGCAAGAAGGACCACGCGATCTATCTGGATACAGCGACACTGAACTTTACCTATGCACCGATCGATCTGTCTGGATACAAGCTCATGATCATGAACACCAACAAGAAACGCGGACTTCATGACAGCAAATACAACGAGCGGGTAGCGGAATGCACCCGGGCTCTTCATGATCTGCAGAAGGAACTGAACCTGGCGACACTGGGCGCATTGAGCCCGGAGGAATTCGATCAGGTCAGCTATCTCATCGAAGATCCGGTCTGCCGGAAACGCGCCAGGCACGCGGTCTATGAGAACGATCGTACAAAACGTGCTGTAGAAGCATTGAACAAGGGGGATCTACAGGCGTTCGGCGACCTGATGAACGAATCGCACCTGTCCCTGCGGGATGACTATGAAGTTACCGGAATTGAACTGGACACGCTGGCCCAGACTGCCTGGATGGTCGATGGGGTCATCGGTGCCAGAATGACCGGCGCAGGATTCGGCGGCTGTGCCATCGCCATCGTCAAGGATGAAGCTGTAGAACGCTTCACAAAGAAGATCGTGGATACCTATACCAAGGAGATCGGTTACGCACCGTCTGTCTATGCAGCAGAGATCGGTGACGGACCGGGAAGAATCGGATAATACGGAAAACGGGGAAACCCGTTTTTTTTATGATCGTTCATCAAGAAACAAATGAAAGAAATGATTGATCCTCAGTGAATCTGCCGGGAAATCCATCCGCATATGATTTTCAGCAGAAAAGAACTATGCTACGATTCTATGTATACATGGAGCCTGATTCAAACTGAGCGCCTGGACTGCCCGTGCAGTTGACGAGGGCCGTACTTATCGAAAGATTCGGCGGATGGTACGGAGGCCTGATGCGGCCTGAACAATGGGAAAAAACGTTCTGTGAAGGACGATAACAGATCCATTCGGCATCCTCCATGTTCCATACGGAAGAAGGAGGATGTTTTAATCATGTGTGGAATTACCGGTTACACGGGCAGCGGAAGCGCACTGCCGTTTTTGCTGCAGGGGATGAAATGCCTGGAGTACCGCGGGTATGACTCCGCCGGCATTACGCTGGTGGACGCGTCAATGACGACGTGGAAGGCGAAGGGCAGGATTACGGAGCTGGAGAAGATGCTTGATGCAGAACACTGTCCGGAACATACCGGCATCGGGCACACCCGCTGGGCAACACACGGTGTACCCAGTCAGCTCAACGCGCATCCGCACAACAACATGGATGATACGATTTCCATCATCCACAACGGTATCATTGAGAATTATGTTGAACTGAAACGAGAACTGACCGGAAAGGGATATGTCTTTTCCTCCCAGACCGACAGCGAGGTCGTTGTACACCTGATCGATGACTGCTTCAGGGAGAACGGCCATGACATGCTGAAAGCGCTGGAAACAGCCGTAAAACGGCTCCAGGGAAGCTTTGCCCTGTGCATTGTTACAACCTATGAGAAAGACAAGGTCTACTGTGCCAAGAAGGAATCACCCCTGGTGCTGGGACACAGTGCAGAGGGCTCCTTCTGTGCTTCCGACCCGACAGCTCTGCTGGCCTATACCCGGGAGATCCTGGCCATGGAAGACGGTCAGATCGCGGTTCTGACAAGAGACAGGATCGAACTGTACGACTTCGAAGGAAATCCGCTCCCGGTCAGCTTTGTACACTATCCTTATGACGCCGAATCCGCACAGCAGGGCGGCTATGATTCCTTCATGCGCAAGGAGATCCACGAACAGCCGGACGCGATCAGGGGGACACTCCGCGGACGCTTTGATGCCGAAGATCATCTGATCATGGACGAGATCGAATCCCTGAATCTGGACTGGGACCATCTCCACAGAGTGTATTTCATCGCCTGTGGTACAGCCTATCACGCCAGTATCTACGGAAGAACACTGCTGCAGAGAGCAGCGCATATTTCCTGCATTGCTGAACCGGCCAGTGAATTCCGCTATGAAGATCCGATCGTGGATGAACATACCCTGTGCATCTTTGTCTCCCAGTCCGGAGAAACGGCAGATACGCTGGCAGCCGTACGGCTGGCCAGGGAACGCCATGCCGCAACGATCGCTCTGACGAATGTACTCGGCTCATCCATTTCCCGCATGTGCGATGCAACGATCTATACCTGTGCCGGGCCGGAGATCGCCGTTGCCAGCACCAAGGCCTATACGACACAGCTGGTCATGCTGGTATGCATCGATCTGAAGATCGCGGAAAAGCTGCACGCTGTGTTCCCGGAGGAAGAGAAGATCATCCGTTCCCTGAAGGAACTGCCGCAGATCGTAGAAAAAACACTGGATCTGGAAGCACAGATAGAAGAATACGCAGGATTGCTGGTTGATCAGCACGACGCATACTTCATCGGCCGTCAGCTGGACTATCCCACGGCACTGGAAGGCGCACTGAAGCTGAAGGAGATCTCCTACGTTCATGCGGATGCCTACTATGCCGGTGAACTCAAGCACGGCCCCATTGCCCTGATCGAACCGGATACCGTAGTCGTTGCAATCGCCACCCAGAAGGATGTTGCGTCCAAGACATTCTCCAACATGCAGGAAACGCTTGCCAGAGGAGCCAATGTCATCTTCCTGACGGATGCGGATACCGATGCCCGCGACTTCAGGCGTGTTGTGCGTATTCCCGCATGTATGGAGGCACTGGCGCCGATTCCGGCGGCGGTACTGCTGCAGGAACTTGCCTACTTTACAGCAAAGGGGAAAGGCTGCGACATTGACAAACCACGCAACCTGGCCAAATCCGTTACGGTTGAATAACAAAAAAAGAGGTACTGAAGTACCTCTTTTTTTGTTTACAGAAGAGTGAATGATTCCGCTTCCGCTTTCCATTTTTCGAATTCTTCATCCGTTGCCAGGACAGAATGCGTGCCTGACAGCTGATGGAGCCTGCCCGCGGAATAGTCGACACCTTCCGCGTTCTTGTCGTACGTGAGGGCGATCCTGTTCTTCTCTACGACCGGATTGGGGTGAGGGATTGCCGAGAGGAGGGACCGGGTATACGGATGGATCGGATTGGAGAAGATCTCATCCGTCGTACCGGTTTCGACGATATATCCCAGGTGCATGACACCGATCCTGTCGGAGATGTACTTGACCATGGACAGGTCGTGGGCGATGAACAGGTAGGTTGTTCCCAGCTCTTCCGGCAGGTCCCGCATCAGGTTGACGACCTGGGCCTGGATGGAAACATCCAGCGCCGAGATGGCTTCATCCGCAATGACGAGTTTCGGGTTCATGACCAGCGCTCTTGCAATGCCGATTCTCTGGCGCTGTCCGCCGGAGAACTGGGAAGGATAGCGGGTTGCGTGCTCCTGTGAAAG
>JAFWJP010000071.1 GCA_017514645.1 Solobacterium sp.
GAATATCACCGCCGAACGAAGTATACGCCAGACCCGTTACAACACCGACCTGATCCTTTTTCTCCTTCATGCCGTGCTCATAGATCTCCTTGCCGAGCCACTCACGGATCAGTTTTCTGGAAACCGTTACGGTTTTCTTTCCTTCACTCAGTACCCGTAGAACCGTCTTGCGGCACAGGGAGCCGATCAGACGTTCCAGCTGACGCACACCGGATTCGCGGGTGTAGTGACGGATCATGAAGACGATCTCATCATCTTTCAGACGGAACTGTGATGCATTAAGACCGTTGGCAGCCAGCTGCTTCGGTATCAGATGTTCACGGGCGATATGCAGTTTATCAACTTCGGTATAGGATGACAGTTCAATGATCTCGAGTCTGTCCCGCAGCGGTGCAGGAATATTCTCCAGATAATTGGCTGTAGCAATAAACAGCACTTTGGAAAGATCATACGGTTCTTCCAGGTAGTGATCGCTGAACAGTTTGTTCTGTTCAGGATCCAGCACTTCAAGAAGCGCGCTGGAGGGATCGCCTTTGTAATCATAGCCGAGCTTGTCAATCTCATCGATCAGGAAGACCGGATTGATCACACCGGCACGCTTCATTCCCTGGATCACTCTTCCCGGCATGGAGCCAAGATATGTCCTTCTGTGTCCGCGGATCTCTGCTTCATCCCTTACACCGCCCAGACTCATCTTGACGAACTTCCGGTTCAGTGCTCCGGCAACCGACTTGGCCAGGGATGTCTTTCCGACACCGGGAGGACCGACAAGGCAGATAATCGGTGCATTGAGGCTGTTTGTCATCTGCTTGACTGCCAGGTATTCCATGATCCTTTCCTTCGGTTTCTTCAGACCGTAGTGATCATCATCGAGGACCTTCTGAACCTGTTTCAGATCCGCGTTGTCCTCTGTTTCCTGATACCAGGGAACATTCAGAAGCCAGTCAAGATAGGACCTCTCTACGGAAGCTTCTCCGCTTCCCTGCGGCAGCATCTCATAGCGGCGCAGTTCCTCCCGCACCTTTTCCTTCACATGCTCAGGATACGGATTGTTTTCGATCTGGGAACGCATCTTTTCGATATCATCTGTACCACCCGGCGCATCACCGAGTTCCTCACGGATCGCCCGGAGCTTTTCCCGCAGATAGTACTCTCTCTGTGAATCGTCAATATGTTCCTTGACACGTTCATTGATGGAAGCTTCCAGTTCACTCATCCGGCGCTGCTTCTGCAGTTCGGAGATGATGATGTGGATCCTGCTGTTGACGACAACGGTTTCCAGAAGCTGCTGCTTGACAGAAGTCTCAAACGGCAGATACTGTGCAAACTGGTCTGTAAGCGTACCGGCGCTGACACCTCTGGTAAACTGGTTCAGGATGTCATGCGGCATGCTGCTGGAGAGATTGGAATTCTTCTCAAACTCCGCAACGATCTGCTTTACAAGAGCCATCTCTTCCTCGGTATCACCGATCACGTCATCCAGCATGGCTGCTTCACCCATGATGAAACGATCACCGCGCTTCAGCTCAACCGTGGACGCCCGCTTCATACCGGTAAAAGTCACACGCAGCGCTGTATCCTTCCGTCTTACGATCTTGATCTTGCACAGCGTTCCGACCTTGTAAAGATCATCGTCCGCCGGATCATCTGCCATAATACTCTTCTGGCATACGATGTACACCATGCTGTCATACGCCCTCAGAGCTTCATTGACCGCATTGACGGACATTTCACGTCCGACTTCGATCATGACATCCTGTCCGGGGAATACGATCAGTCCGCGTGTACATACAACAGGTACTGTTACTGTAATGGAATTCATGACGTACCTCCTTTGTTCTGTATAAAATAAGACGCTGTGCGTCTTATTTCTCTGTTCAGTGTTTTGCGTTATCCTTCAGGAAATCAAACGCCTTCCGGGTGAGAAGATCATCCTTGATCAGACTGGTGTCAAGCTGTGCCTTCACCGCATTGACATCCAGATTGTAGGAAACCGCAATGTTGTTGTATTCCTCTTCGATCTCGTCTTCCGTAGGTTCAAGACCTTCCGCCTTCGCAGCAGCCTGCAGAACAAGACGCTGTCTGACAGCTTTCTGTGCGTTTTCGCGGTAGCTTTCCTTTACTGCATTCTCATCCATGCCGGTCATTCGGAGATACTGATCCACCTGCATGCCGTATGCCTGGATCTGCTGTGTCAGCTGTCCGTACATGGCATCGATCTCACGGGATACGAGAACTTCCGGGACCTCTACATCCGCTACAGCGCACAGATCGTCCAGGAATGTTTCATCCGCCTTCTGCTCTGCCGCAGCTGTCTTGTCACGCAGGATCGTTTCACGGATCTTGTTTCTGAGATCCTCTGCAGTTTCAACCTGAGGAATATTGCAGTCCTTCGCAAAATCATCATCAACTTCCGGGAGAACCTTCTCCTTGACCTCGTTGACCTTGACATGGAACACAACAGCCGCACCGGCCAGATCAGCAGCAGGATAATTCTCCGGGAATGTCAGGTCCAGATCCTTTTCATCACCGGCCTTGACACCGATCAGCTGATCCTCGAATCCAGGGATGAATGTACCGGAACCGAGCTCCAGATCGAAGTTCTCAGCCTCTCCGCCTTCAAACGCAGCACCGTCCTTGAAACCCTTGTAATCGATATTGA
>JAFWJP010000072.1 GCA_017514645.1 Solobacterium sp.
CAGCAGCCGTACATTCTTCGCAAAGTACAGGTTCTGATTGCCCACGTACCAGATATCGCTCGAATTGAAATACGTACGGTACGAATAGCAGATCAGTATGGTCGGCAGCAGCCACGGGAACAGCAGCGCGTACTCCAGCACGACACCGCTCTTACGGTTTCTCTTCTTGAAAATATAGTTGCAGGCAATGACGACGATAACGCAGGCCAGTGCCGCTGCGATCGCCGACAGTACAAAGCTCAGCTTGATACCCCCGAGTGTCGCCTCATTGGAGAATACTCCCGATATCGACCCCTCACGGATCTTGTAATTGCCCCGTGATGTGAGATAGGAATAGTCCTGCTGACCGAAGTAGTTGACGATCGTCCACTGGGAGAGATCCAGCTTCCGCATTCTGACCGCACTGTATGTCTGGAACGAGAAGAGAATGATCATTACGACCGGCGTCATGTAGATGATGAACAGAACATATGCATAGATATGCGCAATGATATTGGCAACCGGATTGTTGATCTTCTGCTTCTGAAGCTTTGCCTTGGTCTTGCTGACAGAAAGATAGTGTCCCTTTCTCTCATACGAAGACAGAACCGTCAGAAGTACGATCGTGAACAGTGCAAGGATGATCGACAGCAATGCTGCTCTTGCCTGCGGGAACGCTTCATCCGCTGTAGATGAACCGGCCAGGCGGACGATCTCCGGGTTGATGGAATCATAGCCCAGAAGCGTCGGTGCCGACATCGCGCACAGACCGGTAATGAATGTCATGACCGTCAAGGAGAACAATGTCGGTATGAGTGTCGGCAGTACGACTTTCCAGAGAACCTTGAACGGATTGGCACCCATGTTCCTGGCGGCTTCCACGGTGTTGTAATCGATGCCGCGGATCGCATTGCGCAGAAACAGCATATGATTGCTGGTACACGCAAAGGTCATGGTAAACAGAACAGCATTGTATCCGGAGAACCAGGTTGTCTTGATTCCCGGGAATGATTCTGCAAGCATCTTGGTGATGATACCGTCTCCGGCATACAGGAACATATAACCTGTAACCAGCGCAACACCGGAATAAATCATCGTCGTCATATAGCCGAGACGAAGAATCTTCGCACCTTTGATATCAAAGTACTCTGTTAGAAGCACGATGGAAATACCGACAATATTGACCGTTATGACTAGCGCAACCGCCAGCTTCAGGGAATTCCAGACATAGGATTTCATGCTTCCGGCAAGGAAGAAACGAATGACAGCGAACGCATCCGTCTGCCCGGCAGCGTTCTTCGTTGTAAAGATACTGGTCAGCGTGTTCAGACACGGCAGCAGCATAAACCCGAAGAACAGATAGGCAAACAATGCGATGCCGATCATGTGGATCAGATAATCCGGAGACAGGATCCCTGTTTTATCCTGTTTCATGCCTGAACCTCCCGGCCTCCTGCAGGATAAGCCATAATATCCCGCGGATCAATGATCACCGTAACGTTCTGACCTTCTTCGTAGATCCGGATCCCGTCGTTCTTTTCGATTACCTTGATCTCCTGTCCGGCAGCCCGGATATAGTACTTGATGTAAAGACCGTAATACTCCCTGGTTTCAACGATACCCGGAACAGCAATCTGTCCGTTCTCCGGTGTCACATTCACATGCAGACGCTCCAGACGGATATAGTTGTGCATGGACGGATCCACCTGTGCACCATTCTCGTTGATATACGCAACAAATTCATCTCCCAGCCGGTTGATATCACCGATGAAGTTGCAGACAAACTCCGTCTTTGAGAAATTGTAGACTTCGTTCGGTGTACCGATCTGTTCGATATATCCCCTGTTGAACACTGCGATCCGGTCAGAGAGCGTCAGAGCTTCTTCCTGGTCATGCGTAACGTAGATCGTCGTGATGCCGAAGTCCTTCTGCATCTTCTTCAGCTCGTTTCTCAGCTGTACACGCAACTTGGCGTCCAGGTTTGACAACGGCTCGTCCATGCAGATGATCGCCGGTTCCGTCACCAGTGCGCGTGCGATCGCAACGCGCTGCTGCTGGCCGCCGGAAAGCTCGCTGACAGCCTTCACCAGCTGTTCGTCACTGAGATCGACTTTTCTGGCGATATCCCGGACTTTGGTATCGATTTCCGCTTTGTTCAGCTTTTTGATCTTCAGGCCGAAGGCAATATTGTCATAGACCGTCATGGTCGGAAACAGTGCATAGCTCTGGAATACGATTCCGATATTCCTGTTCTCGATCGGTACATGGGTGATGTCCCTGTCCTTGACCACGACAGTTCCTTCTGCAGGTTCAATGAAACCGGTAATGGTGCGCAGTGTCGTTGTCTTGCCGCATCCGGACGGGCCGAGGAACGTAAAGAATTCTCCTTCCTTCACATGTACATTGATGTCGTGAAGTGCAGTGAAATCACCGAATTTCACAACAATACCGTTTAAATGAATCATATCGATCTCTCCCTTTCTGCCCGCTTTCCGCAGTCTTTGATAAAAGGGACGGGCCGATACAGCGACCCGCCCCTTCTTCACTTGTGTTTACTGATCCGTTCCGATCAGTTCGCAGCCTGTGTCAGAGTAGCCCAATCAAGGTTATCCCAGTCAGGTTCCGGCTTCGCATCTGCCTGATCAGCCCAGTAGAATCCCAGGTTGGTCATGATGTTCGTCCATTCCGCACTGTGTGCCGCAACATATGCAGCATATGTCATATCCGTTCCCGGAACAGTTGTCAGCGCAAAGTTCGGGATCTGGTAGATTGCCGGAATGTCATCGCCGTAGACCAGCTTCGCAGCTTCTGTGTTGCAAGGGAAGGAATCGAATTCCTCAGCCCATTCAGCCTGCAGTTCAGCGCTTCCGAACCACTCGCAGAATGCCTTGACGGCTTCTGTTTCTTCCTCTGTTCTGCCCTCTTTGTCAAGAATACCGATGTACTCAGCAATGTAATAAGTACCATCCTTGATGTCCACAAGGCCCCAGTTCTCCGGCTCCAGAGCGCCGACCAGCGGATGATCGGAACCATCAGCAGCCGCATCGATCTTACCGTACAGAGCGGAAGAATAGAATTCAGAGACCGCAACCTCACCTCTGTTCAGAGGATCGAAACCGTACTTGTAGTCATCACCGCCGGATACACCCTCGGCGCAGAACTTCCACAGTGCCTTCCATCCGTCAACGGAGATACCGCCCGCAGGAGAAGCAGGATCCGTGAATGCATACAGCATCGCCGAGTTGATGTTTGCGTTTGTCGTTCCGCCGATCTTGTTCTGACGGTACCACTTGTAACCGCTGTCGACTACATCAGCCCAATGATCGAAATGCAGTTCCTCACCGTTCGTTCCGAACTCATCGGTACGGTACAGCATCAGAACGTTCTGGATAACGATACCGTATGCCTTGCCGTCATACTTGTACTCACCGACTTCACCGGCCCAGGACGGTGTCCAGTCGACCAGTTTCAGATTCTCATAGTTTCCGTCAACGATCTGGCCCCAGCGCGTCTCGTTCAGACCGAAGATCAGGTCTCCGTCCTTCTTCTCATTCGCAGCCTGTACAGCAGCAGTATCACCGGAAATGACGGAGTTGTCATCGATGCTGATCGTAAATCCGGCTTCCGCAGCCTTCTTGATCAGCCATGTTGTACGCTCCGTAGAGTTCGAGTTGGAATAAATACGGATCGTATAACCCGAATAATCCTTCTCTTCAGGGGCTTCAGCGCCGCCGTCATCCGCAGGTGTGCCGGAGCACGCCGCAAGAAGCGGTACCAGCGTCAAAGCCAAAAGCTTTTTTGTCAGTTTCATGATCTTTTCTTTCCCTTCTAATCCCGTATTACGGGATCCGATACTTCTATTTTAACACTCTGTTTTCAAAGCTCAACACTTTGTGAAAACGTTTACAACAGTTTCCGTCATTCGTTTTCCGTCAATACAGCGATACTGCAGCCCGGCAGATGCAGAATTCCCTTTTCATAGCGGACCTGTTCTTCATCCGTGTTCAGAACTGCCGAAAGACGAAGCGGTTCCTGAAGAACACCGGTATCGATATCTGCCTGCTCTGCGGAAAGGTTCATAATGATCAGAACGGGTTCCAGTCCTTCTTTCCAGCGGATGAATGCCGCAATGCGGTCGCTGCAGAGTTCATCCACCGCAGCTGTTGTCCCCCTGGCAATGACCGGGAAACTGTTTCTCACCCGGATCGTTTCCCGGAACCAGTGATAGACCGACAGTTCGTCCTTCAGCTGATCCTCCAGAGACGGGAACTTCATTTCAACGTCTTCCGTGCCCTCCACCGGATCACAGGTACAGTCATCCTCACCCCACTGCATGGGATATCTCTTGTTTTCATCCCTGCCGGAGCCCTTCATGCCGATATCTTCTCCGTAATAAACAAATACATTCCCGCGCATGAACAGATTCAGCGCATAGGCCATCTTCGTCACCGGACCATCGTCCAGGGCATAATACCCCGCACTTCTTCCCATATCGTGGTTTGTATAGAAAGGCGCATCAATATGATCGGGATTGTGCTCCGCGTACGTATTCTCATACAGGATCATCGCATTGACGAAATCCTCTGCCGAAAGGTCATTCCGCATGGTCCGGCAGATGAACCCGCTCTGGTCACCGAACGGAAAATCGAACAGAGAATCGATTCCGCTCTCATACAGTCCGGCAATCGTACTGCGGTCTGCCCATGCTTCACCGACCAAGTAGCAGTCCGGTCTGATCTCCCTGCACGTACTGCACACAAAGCGCAGAAAATCCGTATTTGCGTCCTGGTTTCCGGTATAGTACGAAGTCACTGCATCAAGGCGGAATCCATCCACGCCGCGTGCCAGCCAGAATGAAAGAATATCCCTGATCTCGCTCCGCACCGCCGCAGAATCCAGATTCAGATCCGGCATCTCCGACCAGAAACGCGCTTCATAGTACCAGCCGCTGTCCCCAAGAGGGGCATATCCATCGGAAGCCTCCCGTTCAAATCGGTAATACCCAGCATACGGACATACAGAAAGATCGATCTGTTCCGGACTGTTTGTCGTTTTCATGTATTCAGCAGCCTGAAGAAACCAGGGATGAGAACTGGACGTATGGTTCAGCGGCAGATCCAGAAGCACCCGGATTCCCCTGCTGTGACATTCGTTCAGCAGACGGTCAAAATCATCCAGCGTGCCGAATGCCGGATCGATCGCACAGTAATCCTTCACATCGTACTTGTGATATGTATCCGAAGGAAATACCGGTGTGAGCCAGATCTGGTCGAATCCGGTCTCCTGGATATAGTCCAGCTTTCTCCGGATCCCTTCCAGGTCACCTGTCCCGTCTTCGTTGCTGTCGCTGAACGAGCCAACAAAGATCTCGTATGTCGTACGGTAGTCATCCTCTGACTGCTGCGGTTCCAGCCCGGCATTGAAGGAATCCATCTGTACAGCGGAAACAGCAGATCCTTTCGGACCTGCTGTACGCAGAAGACAGATTCCAAGCAGCACCGCAGCGAAAACAACCGCACAGTGCAGCAGTACCCTCTTCGTTCCGTTTTTCATCCCTTGACCGCTCCGGACATTCCTTCAACATAGAATCTCTGCATGTAGAGGAACAATGCAGCGATCGGAATGGAGATCAGTACTGCACCGGCCGCAAAGCAGGTATACCATTGGTAGATATACTCTTTCTGCAGCATGTTCCAGAGACCGATGGCCACCGTGAACTGGTCGGCGTTTGCCCGGCAGAGCACCTTGGCAAAGATGAAGTCCACCCACGGCGCAATGAACGATGTCATGACCGTATAGATGACAATGGGCTTGGAAAGCGGCATGGTGATCCGCGTGAATACCTGCCACTGCGTAGCTCCGTCCATGACAGCAGCCTCATCGATCGACCTGGGAATCGTATCAAAGAATCCTTTGGCGATCTGGAACCCAAGGCCCGTACATGCGGAATAAACGATGATCAGACCGATACGGATCAGTGACCCTTCTGTTAGTCCCATGGCCTTCAGAATGAAATACTGCGCGATCATGGCCATGAAGCCCGGGAACAGTCCAAGGATCATGGCAATGTTCATATACGGTTTACGGAACCTGAAGCGCATCCGGCTCAGGGAATAGGACACTGACAGTACAAAGAACGTACTGCAGATGCAGCAGCATACCGCAATGATCAGCGTATTCTTGAACATCTTCGGAAAGTTCAGAACATTCCGGTCCGTCAGAAGCTTTACATAATTGTTCAGCGTATATCCCTGCGGGAGGAACGTATTCGTATAAGCGCCCGGTTCTGCCCGGAAACTCGTCAGGATGATCCAGAAGATCGGAAGGACCCAGATGAGCGCCAGGACAGCAAGCAGCAGATGTACGAGAACATTGACAGCCCTTCTGCGGGGACTCATTCTGTTTTTTTCTGCCATTGTTGTCATTACATGAACGCCTCCTCGTTTTTATACGACGTCGAATTCCGGTATGTTACAAGCGTAACGATCGTCAGAATGATGAACGTCATGATACCGATGACGGCACCGAGATTGTAGTACTGCTGGTCCACGGTCAGCTTGTACAGCCAGGTTACCAGCAGGTCGGTCTGACCTGCCGTATCACCGACATAGGTCGGTCCGCCTCCCGACAGAAGATAGATCACGTTGAAGTTGTTGATGTTGCCGACAAAACTGGAGATCAGATACGGCGTTGTAACGAACAGCATATACGGCAGCGTGATCTTGAAGAAGATACGCACCGGTCCTGCGCCGTCCATCTTCGCTGCTTCATACAGTTCGTTCGGTATATTCTGCAGAATACCGGTCACCTGCAGCATGGTATACGGAATACCGACCCACAGGTTGATGACAATGATCGTGATCCTCGCCCACATGGCATTCTGCCAGAACGGCAGCGGTGAACTGATCAGTCCGAGATTCTGCAGCAGTACATTGATGGCACCGGAAGGCTGCAGCATGATGTTCATGATCATGAGTGTGACAAACTGCGGCACTGCGATCGACAGTACAAAGCAGAAACGCCAGAAGCCTTTCCCCTTGGTATCCTTGCGGTTGATGATCATTGCCAGGATCATGCCGAGGATATAGTTCAGGAATGTCGCAAAGATCGCCCAGACGATCGTCCAGGCCAGTACATGCCAGAACTGCCGGCCGATATTGCCGTTCATATTCAGCACGCGCTGGAACTGATGCAGACCGTCCCAATCAAACAGCATCAGATGGTTGTCTTCTTTGGAGTAGGTCGTAAAGGCCATGGAGATCATGTAGACCAGAGGGACGATGTTGAAGATCAGGATACCGAGACACGGTAGTGTCATCAGTGTCATGTGCAGATTCTGATCCAGCAGACTCCGGAGATCTTCCTTCAGCGTCGGTACATGTCCGCCCTGTTCCTTGATCAGCTGGATCTTGTAGGAATGGCGCATCTGCAGGATCCAGAGCACGATGATCGCAGCGATGACAAAGAGCGCGACAACACCGGCCAGCAGGATCTGCTGGGAATTGTCTCCGGTCGTATACTCGAAGATCTGCTTGGCTTCATTCCAGACCTTTCCCTGTTCCTGCGTACCGAGGGAAGGCATCATGGACAATGAGTGAATACCGGTATTGATCATGTAGAAGACAAATGCTGCCTGGAACAGAAGTACCAGCAGTCCTTTGACGATCTGTTTATGACCGATCAGACCGGCACCCATGACTACAGCAGACAGTCTTGTATACAGATCACCGTATCTGAGTGCGTTCCTTGCGCTGATCTGTTTGTTTCCCATTGGATCACCTCCCGTCATACCGGATCAACCGGGAATACCGCAGCCGGATCAACCGGCTGCGGTATCAAACTGAGTAACGGATTACTGTACGCCGGCCGTGTTCATGGTCGTGTTCATCGCTTCGGTCTTTTCAGCCGCATTGTCATGCGTAACTGTACCGGCAACGAGTTCCTCGCCCATGGACTGTGCAGGAGTCCAGTAGTTGCCCATGTCTGCCTGCAGCGGCTGAACGATGGACGCATAGCCCATGGTATCCATCTGTGCCTTGGCAAGCAGATCATCACCGATATTGATGGAACTATCTGTCGGGATGATATTGCGGGTATCATAGTGTGCCTGCTGAGCTGCTGTACCGCCAAGGTAAGCTGCCAGAGCAACTGCGATTTCCGGATGTTCAGCATACAGAGCTGTTGTCGGGTTGACGCCGATCGCCTTGGAACCGGCAAAGGACTTCATCTGCTTCAGCTCGCCGTCCAGTGTGAAGGACGGAGCCGGTGCGATACCCAGGTTATCACCATAGGCATCGAGAGCTTTCTGGTAATCCCATGTACCGGAGAAGAACGCATCAATGTCATTGCCTGTCGATACATCACCGTTGACGAAATTCGGATTTGCTACGAGGTCAACGAGATAGTTCGTAACTGCAGCAGCCTTGTCACCGCCGAAGTCGAACCCGGCAGCCGCATCGCCGCCGTCAGCACCGAACAATGTGCATCCGTTTGCTACGTAGAACGCTGCAATGTACCAGGAATTGCTCAGCGGGAACGCTACCTTTCCCTTTGTGAGCATCGCGTCAAGCGATTTCGCATCTTCATCGCTGAAGACACTCTTGTCATAGAACATGAACCATGTGTTGGCTGTGAACGGAACACCGTAGACTGCGCCTTCATACGTTACTGTATTGACCGTCGTAGCGGAGTTGGCCGCCTTGATGGCGTCCAGCGTCTTTCCGCCGAGCTCAGCGATCGCGCCTGCCTTCAGAAGATCAGGAATCTGGTCATTCGCGAACATGTACACATCAGCCGCCTTCGCGGAATCCTGGGTGACCATGGTCTTCGCATCGCCTTCAGAGCAGACACCGTACTTGAATGTAATGTCCCATTCCGGATGTTCAGCCGCAAATGCTTCGCACTGTGTCTGCAGCCATTTTCCGTTATCGTCGGACTGGTCTTCCTGCGGTCCCCATACGGTGACGGTAACCGCAACCTTTTCATCGTCGCCCGCAGGCTGTTCGTCTGCCGGTTTGCTTGAGCATCCTGCGATCATGCTGAGACCCAGCAGAGCAGCGATACCCTTGGTAAGAAGTTTCTTACTGTTCATTTGTTTCTTTCCTCCTATGCAATTCTATGTTCACCGGTCAGAAGACCGGTTCACACCGTTTCAGTACTCCAGATTCCTTCCGGTTTCCGGATCAAACAGATGCAGTACATTCGGGGCGAAGGTGAAGCGCACCGTATCACCGGTCCGCAGGGTACGATCTCCCAGGTCCAGCGTCGGCACGATGATGATGCTGTCGTTTCCGTCCGAATTCAGATGAATGTGAACGGAACTGCCCATCATCTCACTGACATCGACACGGCCCTCCATCATGGCCCCTTCTCTTTCATCCAGCGTGATATGCTCCGGTCTTGCACCGACCGTAACCTGCATCGCCGGTACATTGTGTTTCTTCAGACGCTCCTGCTTATCCTCCGAAGGAATGATCCTGGCGCCCTGTACCTCAACAACATACTGATCGTTTTCAAGTTTCAGCTGACCGTCATAGAAGTTCATCTGCGGCATGCCGATGAATCCCGCAACGAACGTATTGACCGGCTTGTTGAAGACTTCCTGCGGTGTTCCGATCTGCTGGATCTCTCCATCCTTCATGATAACGATACGGTCTCCCAGCGTCATGGCTTCCGTCTGATCATGCGTAACATAGATGAACGTCGTATCGATCCGCTGACGCAGCTTGATGATCTCTGCCCGCATCTGGTTCCTGAGCTTCGCGTCCAGGTTGGACAGCGGTTCATCCATCAGCAGTACCTTCGGTTCCCGGACGATTGCCCGGCCGATCGCAACACGCTGCCTTTGTCCTCCGGACAGTGCCTTCGGTTTGCGTTCCAGATACTCCGTGATTCCCAGGATCTCTGCAGCTTCATTCACCTGCTTGTTCATCTGTTCCTTCGGAACATGCCGCAGCTCCAGCGGAAACTCCAGGTTCTGGCGCACGGTCATATGCGGATACAGAGCGTAGTTCTGGAAGACCATGGCGATATCACGGTCTTTCGGCGCAACATCATTCATCCTGACACCATCGATGTAGAGATCACCGCGGGTAATATCTTCGAGACCTGCAACCATGCGCAGGGTTGTCGATTTTCCGCATCCTGAAGGACCGACAAGAACGATGAACTCCTTGTCCGCGATTTCCAGATTGAAGTCATCCACTGCAACAACACCTTCTTCGGTAATCTTCAGATTGTTCTTCCGCTTCGGTGCATCGTCGTCCTTCTTCTTCCTTTTCTTTTCTTCGACGGTGTTCGGATAGATCTTCTGGATATGCTGTAAACTGACTGTTGCCATAGTTCCCCCTTTCAGCTTCTCCGGGCTGGCGAAGCGATGCTCTCTCCTGGTTCAAAACGGTACGGTATGGTTTCGTGCGCAGCCGCACGCTGGTATTTGATCCGCAGCAGAAGATCCTCCACTGCCTTCTTTGCAAGTTGCGGTACGTTCTGGTGAATGGTTGCCAGACGCGGGTTGGTATAGACCGCAAACGGGATACCGTCAAAGCCGATCAGGGAAATATCCTCCGGTACACGGTAGCCTTTGTCCTGAAGCGCCCGCATCGCTCCGATGGCGATCAGATCGCTGATGGCGAATACTGCCGTGATCTCCGGGCACCGTTCCATCAGGCGCAGAACAGCAGCGTAACCATCATCCATGAGGAATCCGCACGGTTCAAACCGTTCCTTCTCCGCAAAATCGATCCGGTTCTGCCGCATCGCTTCCGCTGCGCCGGCGATCCTCTTCTCAACATTTCCTTCATGGGCACTGTCCGGATTGCCGCCGATGATGCCGATTTCCCGGTGACCCTGTCTGATCAGATAAGATACAGCTTCATACGCAGCGCTGTAATCATCCGTTGTATAACTGGACAGCCCATCAAAGCCAAGACAGGACGCATCTGCTGTAACGAGAACGCTCGGAACATCGATCCGGCTGAAATCCTTCTGGAAATTCAGCACGCTTCCGCCAAGAAAAATACATCCCTTCGGTCTCTGATACATGGATATCTGCACAGCTTCCGCAACAGCGTTGTCCGTCTCACCGAGGAACGTCACATTCGTGTTTTCCCCGTGGATGTGCATCTGAATCTGGATCTCTTCCAGGATGGCGTCAAGGAATATATTATGCGTGCCTTTCACAAAGATCATGACCGGTGAATGATGAATCTGCTTCAATGATCTGGCATTGCGGTTCGGCTGAAAATTCTGTTCCCGGATGACCGCTTCGATTTTTTCCCTTGTTGCAGGACTGACGTCAGAACTGTGATTGATCACCCTGGAAACAGTACCTATACTGAAACCGGAAATCCTCGCTATATCCTTTATCGTTGTCATAATCTGTACGATAACGTTACCGTTAACGTTTCCACAGTTTCATGATAGCGCTTTCACAGCGAATGTCAAGAAACGCAGAAAAAATCCTGCATCTGCAGGATCATCTAACTGATGGTGTTTTTGCTTACTTTCCGTCCGGAAAACTCGTGAATGCACCGTGCTCCTCTTCCGGCAGACCGCTGCGTTCCTTCTCTGCTGCAATGGCCTTCATCAGGAATGTCATATTCCTGGCCAGATTGCGGATGACCTGAAGCCCTTCCTTGTCCTTCCGCACATCTTCCGCAGTAAATCCATGGACCTGATTCCAGTACGTAGAGGACGCAACAGGCATACTGCTGATGGTAAAGTACTTGTTCAGCACATCAAACGAAGCTGTATTCCCTCCTCTGCGGCAGCTGACAACAGCCGCACCGACCTTCATCTGCTTGGAAAAATGCGTACTGTAGAACAGTCTGTCCAGAAAGGACAGCAGCGTACCGTTCGGTGACCCGTAGTAAACCGGACTGCCGATGACGAGACCATCGGCCTCCTTCAGCTTCTTCGCCGCTTCATTGACCGGATCATCCTTGAATACGCAGGCACCGTTCCTGGAACAGTATCCGCAGGAAATGCATCCGCGGATGTTCTTGTTTCCGATGTGCAGCAGTTCCGTTTCAACGCCGCAATCGTTGAATACCTTGATCATTTCCTTCAGTGCTTCCGCCGTGCATCCGTCCGTATGCGGGCTTCCGTTGATCAGCAATACCTTGGTCATTCTGTTTCTCCTTCCCCAAAATTCCAGAACCGGGTCCCTGTCTCAGGATTGAACGCTCTTGTGATCGTTCCTCCCTTTACAGGGCGCAGTTCGATCTCCGCTATATACAACACGCGTACCGCGGTAATATGTCCGCCGGCTGTACAGTTCTCCTCACCTTTCTTATAGGCAAAGATCCCGTGTGTATGATGTTCATAGTTCCCATGCTCATCGAGGTTCAGGCTCCCGTTCAGCGAAACCAGTTCCAGCATTCCCTTCAGCTGTCGGGATTCAAAGCGCCCCTCCTCCGGTATGAAGATCCGGATCTCGGCCTGATCGCAGCCGCCGATGCCGCTGTATACAGCCGAAGCAGCCTGTTCCCTGCGGCATACTTCCATCAGCTGCCGGATGATGTCTTCTCCTTTGTCGATGCGGACGTAGCAGGTTCCGCCGTAATTCCTGTAATCCATTACTGCTCCTTTTCCAGATAACAATCACAATAAGCTTTGCATAAATCCCTGATGGAAAGACTGCTGTCATACCGCCGCTTCAGAACCCGGATCGCTCTGCGGGGTACGATCAGTTCACCGTCCCGGTCGGATTCCCTGTCGATCGACGCAAGCACCCGTACGGCCTCAAGAACATCCTCACAGGCAAACAGTTCACTCTCGGTATAATAGCGCTCAAACAGCTTCTTACGGGCTTTGTGACGCAGATTGTGTATGACGCGTATCACATTGGATACGATCAGTCCCAGTGCGAGGAATGCCAGCGCTGCCTGATACGGTTCCAGATATTCACCGAACCGGTAATGGTCCCGCCAGCCCCCTGCTGCAGCACCGATGCTGAATACTTCAACATAGTACACCTTCCCGTACACATGCATCGGCAGGATGGATACCAGGGACCAGGGAAGCCGGATCGTATGATCATCGTTGACAAACAGAAACAGAATCAAGGACAAAATCGGGCTGATGGTGTGCAGGTAGAGATTCGCTCTTCGGAACATGATCCAGTCATATCCTCCGACCGGTCCCAGAAAACAGACAGCCGTCACAAACGTCACTGCCACTCCGGTCACACCGGTATACAGTGTATAGACCGCCCAGCGCGGCAGATGATAGTTGCCGTAGCGCCTGCCGTCGATGGCAAACGGAATGCACATGGCTGCGCAGAATCCCATGACAATGTTGGAAAGAACCGTAAAGTAGCGGAATGCCCGCATACCCTCATCAGGATCCGTTGCCGTGATGGGCGCAGTCAGTTTGATCACAACACCGATGAATACCACGATGATGATCAGAATGCACAATACAAGAGCTGTCAGGCTCCTGCGGTTGCTGATCCGGCTGATACTGCGTAATTCACTCATTCTCCGGTTCCTTTCATAGTTGATATCAATATAACCTGTTTGGAACAGCGGTACAATCGTTCAGAATACTTCCCTGTAGCCGCGCTTGAAGATGACAGGATACCGGCTGATGATCCTGCTGTAGCACGCACAGGATCCAAGATGATCATTGATCAGCCCGCATGCCTGAAGATATGAATAGACCGTAACCGGTCCGAGATACCGGAATCCCCGGCGCTTCATTTCTTTCGCAATCTTCGCGGACAGCCCATCAGAGACCGGTATCCGCCCCTTCTCATGCCCTTTGAGGCAGAGCGTCCTTCCTCTCGTATAGGCCCAGAGAAACGCATCAAATGACCCGTATTCCTCCACCACACGATCAAAGCAGACCGCGTTGCCGATCATAGCCCGGATCTTCTGCGGTGAACGGATCATACCCGGAACATTCATGATCCTGTCAACATCCCCGTCCGTATACTTCATGATCTTCTTCCAGTCAAACTGATCAAAGCATTCCCGGAAGATTTCCCGCTTCTTCATCATCAGATCCCAGCTGAGACCGCACTGCATGCATTCCAGAAACAGATATTCAAACAGAAGCCTGTCATCATGCGCAGGTGTACCCCACTCCTCATCATGATAGATCTTCATCGCTTCACTGCTGTATTTCCATCCGCAATCACTCATAAGCCTCTTCCTTCCCGCGCTTCCCCGACCGTGAACACAGGATGCCGTATCATCTGTGCTCCAGCAGCACAATACTCTCAAGTGTTTGCTGATCTTCCAAGGAAAGATTAATAATATCCTTGCCGTTCATCGGAATCGGGAAGACAAATTGAATATTCTTTATCCAGATACCATTATCAGGTTTTTCCGGATAAATGTCGATAGACTCAATAAATGCCTGCATCAGTTCTTTTCTTTCCGTTTCACTGGCTGAATCATATAATCTGTCAAACATCA
>JAFWJP010000073.1 GCA_017514645.1 Solobacterium sp.
CAAGCATCCTGTCCTCCAGACCGAGTGACTGCAGGATCTCATATGCGGCATCGATCTGAATCCTGCCGCCGTCGACCAGAACCGCATCCGGCAGCCTTCCGCCGTCTTTCAGCAAACGGAAATACCGCCGGTAGATGACTTCCTTCATGGAATCAATATCGGAATTCTGCGTATGCAGACGATACAGCCGGTATTCCTTTTTGTTCGGAATTCCCTCATCGTAAACCACACAGGACGCGACCGTAAAAGTCCCGCTCGTGTGTGAGTTGTCAAAGAGCTCCACACGTGACATCCGCTTTCCGGCAAGTCTGCTCAGTTCCGCTACGGCTTCTTCAGTAACCGTATCCTGACGCTCTACAACATGAAACTTCAGATCCAGCTGTTTCCGGGCATTCTGTATACAGAGATCGATCAGTTGTTTCCGGTAGCCTTTCTGCGGCTGAACAACCTTGACTCCCAGAAAATCATCCAGAACATCGGTGACAGTTCCCATCGGCACGACAAGAGTTCCGGCTGACGGATGATCCTGATAGTACTGCAGAAGAAAGGAAATAAACTCATCTTCCGCTTCACCGTACAAAGGCTGCAGACGGAATTCCTTGCTCAGGACGGCACCTCTGCGGACAAGAAAACCATTGACAGCGAGATATCCCCTGTCTGCGTACCAGGCAAAAACATCCAGATTATCTGCGGACCCTTTCTCAATGATCTGCTTGTCAATGACTCTGGCAATGCTGTCGATCATTTCCTTGTATTCCGCAGCTTTTTCGAATTCAAGACGTTCCGCAGCCCGGTTCATCCGTTCTTTCAGATCTTCTGTGATCTCCCTGGTGTCTCCGTTCAGGAAACGGGCACAGGCATTGACCATATCATCGTAAACCGCCGGATCTACCTTGTACTCACAGGGTCCGAGACACTGTCCCATATGATAATAAAGACAGACTTTACCGGGCATGACCGTACACCTGCGGAACGGATACAGCTGCTGCAGGAGCTTCTGCGTCGTTCTGGCTGCGTACGCATCAGGGAACGGTCCGAAGTATCTCGCCTTTCTGTCCTTGCGGATATTCCTGGCCACCAGGATCCGGGGAAAGTCCTCTTTTGTCAGTTTGATGTACGGATAACTGCTGTCATCCATGAACTGGATGTTGTACTTGGGACGGTATTTTTTTATCAGATTGATTTCCAGGACAAGCGCTTCTTTTTCTGTACGCGTTACGATGAAATCAAAGTCCTCGATATTGCTGACCATCTTCGTCGTCTTGAAATCATGCGCACCGGTAAAATACTGGTTGACTCTGTTATGCAGGTTCTTGGCCTTGCCGACGTAGATGACCTCACCATTGCTGTCTTTCATCTGGTAGCTGCCCGGTTCGTTCGGCAGAAGTGCCAGTTTGGCTTTCAGATACTCTTTATCCATGGCTTATTTCAGCACAACGATCGTTGCGCCGGTGCCGCCTTCCTTCGGCATACCGAGATGATAACTCTCTACAGACCGGTCCGCGGCCAGCATTTTGTGGACCGCCTTCCGCAGCGCACCGGTACCGTCTCCGTGAATAATACGGAACGTGTTCAATCCATGCACCTTCGCGTCATCCATATAGGACGCAAGCACATCCATCGCTTCATCCACATGCATGCCGATCAGATTGCACTCAATCGGCATACTGTCAAAGACAGATCCGCTGCTGACACTGACACTTGCAGTATTCTTCTTTGCAGGCATGACTTTGAGGCTGTGGTGGATCTGGGAAGATTTTACCCGCATCTGTCGTCCGTTGAGATCGATCAGAATATCCTTTCTGCGCACTTCCAGTACGCGGGCTGGTGTAGTACTTCCGTAGAGTTCAACAACATCTCCAGGTCTGTAGCTGTCTTCTTCATGTTCTGTTTCTGCTTCTTCGGCAGCAGGCAGAAGCTTGCTGACCTCCAGTACTTCATGATACTTGGCCGTACCTTTCATACTGCGCATCTCGGACAGGATCTGTTCCGCTTCTTCTCTGACTGAAGCCAGATAGGCTTCTGCTTCCCTGCGGCTTTTCTCCTTCAGGCCTTCTTTTTCATACGCAAGAACATGTTCCCTGTGCTTGATCTGTTTCTCCATCTCCTCAACTTCTGCCAGACGCTCATTGAGGATCCGTTCCTTCTCGTAGTTCTCATTCAGCTGTTCTTCGAGCCTTTCGATCAGTTCGTCTTCCTCCGTCTGTGCCTGACTGCGCAGAAAACGTGCATAGTTGATGATCCCGGAAGGCAGTCCGTATCTCGCTGCGACTTCCAGCGCATTGGAACGGCCGGCAACACCTTCAATAAAACGATAAGTCGGCCGGAGTTCTTCCATATCGAACTGAACAGACGCTACCAGAATATCATCATGACGTTTTCCATAGCTTTTCAGACGGCTGTAGTGCGTTGTCGCAACCGTCATTGTTCTGCGCTGCCGGAGTTCGTTCATGATCGCTATGGCGAGGCTTTCTCCTTCTTTCGGGTCAGTTCCGGAACCGATCTCATCCAGTAGAGCAAGACTGTTTTCCGTTGCATTCGCAATGACTTCCGTCAGTTTCCGTACATGGGCGCTGAAACTGGACAAGGAAGCCGCCACACTCTGATCATCACCGATGTCCGCGAATACATGATCAAAATACGGTATCCTGGCTTCATCCGCCGATACCGGATAACCGCAGTACGTCAGCAGAACAAACAGACCGATGATCTTCATGGATACTGTTTTTCCGCCGGTGTTCGGACCTGTAATGAGCAGAGTCGTCCTCGGTGCCTCAATATGATAGTCGTTCGCAACAACCATGGTATCATCAATGAGCGGATGACGGGCACGTTTCAGGATCAGTGAGCGTTCCTGGGTCAGTTCAGCCGCAACGGCTCTGTGCGCAGCACCCCACTGGGCTTTCGCAAACAAAGCATCCAGGATCGCTGTTGTCATCAGATTGGCTCTCTCTTCAACAGCGTCCTTCCTGACAAGCATGGTCAGTTCCCGCAGAATACGTTCGATTTCATCCTGTTCCCTGGAAAGGAGTTCCTGTTTACGGTTATTGGCCGGAATCAGGACTGCCGGTTCTATATAGGATGCCTGACCGGAGGCTGAGTCTCCGTAGATCATGCCGCCGAAACGGTTCTTGTCCTGGGCCTTGACCAGGATGACAGCCCGGCTTCCGCGGTATGTAACGATTCCGTCTACAATACTGTCACTGTTTGTCGCAATGAAATGCTGAACAGCATTGGTGATCTGCTGATCCGCTGCATGAAGTTCCCGGCGTATCTGCCGCAGTTCAGCGGAAGCATCATCTACCACCTCACCGTAATCATTGATCGCTTTGCCGATCTTCTGCTCTGTCGCTGGGTGCACAACAAGCGTATCGGTCAGATCCTTCAGCGCTTCATGCGGCTGTTCAATGGAACGTTCATAGGCTGCTGCAGAACGCAGACCACGGATAAACATCATTACATCCAGCAGTTCCTGTACTGTCAGCGTGCGGGACTTCTCTGCATCATTCAGCGCCGCGGTAATATCCCGGATACCGTAAAACGGCATCGGTCCGTAATGAACCACAGCATTCAGAGCATCCCGGATCCGTTCATTGTCCCTTTGTATGATCAGAGGATCATAGGAAGGAACCGTATTTCTTATCATGTCCAGACCAAGCGAAAACGAACAGTATTGTTCTGTTTCCTTCAGTATCGTATCCAATTCAAGACTGGAAGAAAGACTCATTCTCCTGTACCCTCCGCCTGTTCATATCCATGTTCCTCAAGCCAGCTCTCAATCATATGAATATCCTTATCATCAAGATTCCTGATCTCTTCATAGACTTTGTCAAGGATCCGAGAACCATCTACTGTCAGACCGCATTCTTCCGCAGCAAAGACAACACCGTCCTTGATCGTCGAAAACAATGTCAGTTCCTGGATCTTCACACCGTTCTTAACGATTCCGGTATTGAGAATGAAACAAAGAATGAAGACCCACACGGTCGCTGTAACAATGCCGAACAGACCGCCAAGAAGACTGCCGATCTGTTTGAACACAGGCACCTCCTGCAGCCCTTCCATAAGTTTTTCCAGGAGATGAAACACCAGACGGGCGACCAAGAACAGAATTAGAAAACAGACCAGTTCGTTCATATACAGATAGATCTGATCAGCGAACAGCGTATCCTGGAACGGTGTCAGTGAACGCGGCCACAGATGCAGATAGGAACTCATCAGCGTACAATAGCGGAACGCAATGACCAAAGACGCAATCGTACCGATCGTTGTGACGATCTGATACAGAACACCGCGTTTCCAGCCTGCCAGGAAAAACAGCAGATAGAAAACGATAATACCGATATTGATATAAAGACTCCAAGATTCCGGAATACTGAACATAATAGCCCCTGCTTTCCTATCTATGTTACCCGTTTTGCACCACCAGCGCAAATTCATGGTACTATTTCAATATGGCTGACATGATTACACTGACACTTGATCCGGAAACATCTGAGATCCTGATGAATGATTTCAGCACCTTCCGCACCGATCCGCCGCAGTACGCACTCTTCCAGTGCAGGATCGACGGCTGTACGATCACGCTGTACAAGAGCGGAAAAGCTGTGTTCCAGGGCCGAACAGCTGCTCAATACGCCGGAAAATACCGTACCGCCGCAGATACCGTTCTGCCGCAGGCCGGTTCGGATGAAGTAGGTACCGGAGATTATTTCGGTCCGGTATGTGTCGCAGCGACCGTCCTGGACCGGGAATCCTGGTCAAAAGTCAATCAGCTCGGCGTCCGTGATTCCAAGCAGCTGACTGACAGCGATATCCGCAGAATAGCACCGGACCTGATACGGCTTCTGCCGCACAGCCTGCTGATCGTCAGTCCGGAAAAGTACAACGATATCCACCGGCAGTACAATATGAACGCTGTCAAAAGCCTGCTTCACAATCAGGCATACAACAATCTCCGGAAAAAGACTGCCCTTCCTTCCCTGATCGTGATCGATCAGTTCACACCGGAATCGTCCTATTACCGATACCTGAAAGGACGCGGTGATATCGTAACAGGCATCCGGTTCGAAACAAAGGCAGAAGACAAATACCCGGCTGTAGGCGCTGCCAGCATCATCGCCCGATACGCTTTTCTCTGTGAAATGGACCGGATCAGTGAAGAATGGCAGATGGAATTCCGCAAAGGTGCCGGCACCGACGTGGATGAATGCGCAAAGCGCTTTACGGAACGCTACGGTAAGGAACAACTGTACCGCGTTGCCAAACTGCATTTCAAAAATACAGAGCGGATCTGACGATCCGCTCATTTTTTCAGATGTTCATAGAAAGATGCAGCCAGCCGGATATCCGTGGCATTCGGATGATCTTTGGAGATTCCGCCGACAAGTTTCAGCGGTCCGAAGGTATCATAGCCCGGACAGCCGTAACTGCCGATGATCCGGCATCCCCGGGTCCGCAGGATCTCATGGAGCCTGTTGACATACCCATCACGCTTGATCCCGTAAGTATACAGGGTAAAGACAGCCGTCCCCCGCGGCAAGGTCTCAGCGTATGCCAGAAGAGGTTTGCTGAAGGAACCATAATAGATTCCCGAGGCAAGACCGACAAGATCATATTCCTTCAACGAAGCTGCACGTGCTTCGTTGATCGTCATGACTGTGATTTCCGGAAACTCTTCCGCCAGTGCATCGGCGACTTTTCTTGTGTTGCCGTGATGCGGGGAATCACAGACGATCAATGTTCTAAACTGCTTCATTCGGAACCTTTTCCACGCTCAGACGAATGGTGTTTTCAATCCGCACGAGTTCTACACCGGCTGCCTTGAGCATGCGCTTGCTGGCCTGTGTCGCTTCCGTATCCGCGTATTTGTCCGATTCGTAGACGATCCGGGTAATACCGGACTGGATGATTGCTTTCGCGCATTCATTGCACGGAAACAGGGATACATACAAAGTGCACCCGCGTACCGGGCGGGCACTGTTGAGGATCGCATTCAGTTCCGCGTGTACGACAAACGCGTACTTCATCTCCAGCAGATTTCTGCCCTCCCTTTCCCAGGGAAACTCATCATCGCTGCATCCTTTCGGAAATCCGTTGTATCCGACAGAAACAACACGATGATTCTCATCAACGATTGCCGCGCCTACCTGCGTATTCGGATCCTTGGAGCGCAGTGCGGAAAGATGGGCAAGTCCCATGAAGTATTCATCCCACGAAAGTGTATCGGTTCTTTTCGGCATATTTCCCTCCTCAGTAGATCGATTCCAGATACTCTATATCATACACGGCATCCAGCTTCTTCGCCATGTATCCGGCATAGGAAGACAGACCATGATCACGGTAAAACGACAGGATGCTGATATCCGTTCCCAGATAGACCTCATCGGTTCTGACAGGATAGCGGATGATCTTTATACAGAGGACCGCAAACAACAGTACCGCAGCAGCCGCACAATTGCGCTTCATCGCCTGATCAGGTCCGTCTTTGCAGAGTTCTGTACCGCTCAGACACCCCGCAGCAAATCCGCCGAAATGGGCCATCACGCCGATATTCGGCAGGAAATTGATCATCAGGTTGATCAACAGGATCCTCAGCAGATTATTCCGTACATACGGATCGCGCAGAGCACCGTGAAATGACAACCACACAACAAGCGCACCCATCAGCCCGTACAGTCCTCCTGACAGACCGACCGCAACGATCGTACGGCTGCCGGCCAGCAGAAACAGACCCCCGAACAACGATGAAAGGATGAGAATCAATGTAAACCTGGCACCGCCGTATACCCGTTCCAGCATGATGCTGAGATTGAACAGGCTGTACATATTCACAAACAGATGCATGAAACTGCCGTGGATCAGCCCCATCGTCAGAAGACGCCACCATTCGCCCGCCAGAATCATCGGCCGGTAAAACGCACCGAAAAGGATCGCATTCTCAGTTGTACCTCCGGTAAACGGAAGCAGATAGACGAGAATGTACAGCAAAGTACACAAAGCGATAATGACTGTTGATACCGTCAGTTTCAATTTCTTCTTATTCAACACCGATACCCTCTCTGAGTCTGTTCAGCAGCTGTTCAAAATAATCAGGAAGCGGTGCTTCAAAGTTCATGGGTTCTCCTGTCGCCGGATGAACAAAACTGATCCGTTCCGCATGCAGCACCTGTCCTTGTGTATCCATCAGCCTGCATGCATGATAGTATTTCGTATCCCCGATGACCGGATGACCGATGTATTTCATATGCACACGGATCTGGTGTGTTCTTCCGGTCTCCAGTGCGCATTCCACAAGTGTACAATCCTTGAAGCGTTCCAGAACCTTGAACCTGGTTCTGGCAGCTCTTCCCCCTTTTTCCGTAACACACATCTTCTGCCGGTCACGTGCATCCCGACCGATCGGGGCATCGATCATACCGCTATCTTCACGGATCACACCCTTGACAAGCGCAAGATATTCCCGGTGACATGTCTTGTCAGCGAGCTGCTCGGCGATCCGTTCATGAGAAGCATCGTTCTTGCATACAATGATGCAGCCGGTCGTATCTTTATCGATCCTGTGTACGATTCCCGGCCGAAGCACTCCGTTGATTCCGGAAAGATCATTGCAGTGAAACAGTACAGCGTTGACAAGTGTTCCGGTACTGACACCGGGTGCCGGATGGACTACCATGCCCTTCGGTTTGTTGACAACAAGCAGATCATGGTCTTCATACAGAATATCCAGCGGAATATCTTCAGGAAGAACATCCAGCGATTCATTGTCCGTTACTTCCATCAAGATCTCATCATCCGCACAGACTTTATAGCTGCTTCTGACAGGTTTTCCATTGACGCAGATCCGGCCTTCATCAGCCAGCATCTGTATCCTGGAACGGGACAGGCCGGATCTCTCGCTCAGCCAGCGGTCAATGCGGATTCCGTCCTCTTCCACGGTATAGCGTTCTGTATTCATGCGGAAGCCTCCTTCTTTTCATCCAGGAACATCAGCACGATCACGATTCCCATACCCACGGTAATCGCGCAGTCAGCAATATTGAATACCGGAAAATCATAGCCGAACGGATAG
>JAFWJP010000074.1 GCA_017514645.1 Solobacterium sp.
AGACGGGTTCCGCAAATTCCAACTGACCTGCAGCGTTCTGCAGACAAAGGAAGCGCTGGCAGAAGCGGCATACCGCCTTGTGCGCAAACTGAATGAAAAGGGCATGATCTATGCCGAGATCCGCTTTGCCTCCCAGCAGCATACGCAGAAAGGACTGACACAGCTGGAAGCCCTTCAGGCAGTCATTGACGGGGCAAAGAAGGGCATGGATGAATTCCCCGGGATCCGGATCGGCATCATCAACTGTCTGATGCACAAAGGGGACAGTGCAGCGTATAACATGGCACAGAACGAAGAAACCATCCAGGCTTCTGCAGCCTGCCTCGGGAAAGGCCTGGTCGGGATCGATCTGGCGGGATATGAAAACAACGCTCCGTACATGGACTATGCGCCGCTGTTTGCACTGGCGAAGAGCTATGGGATTCCCTGTACTGCTCACGCAGGTGAAATGGGAGTTGCGTCCCATGTACTGGATGCGCTGGAGATCGGTGTTGATCGTATCGGGCACGGAATCGATTCTGTCAAGGATGAAGAGATCCTCCGCAGAGTCGTGGAAACACAGATCCCTCTCGAGGTCTGTGTGACCGGCAACTGCCGCCATGGACTGCTGTATGCGGAACATCCGGTGCGTACATTGCTGGAGCGCGGTGCCTATGTAACGCTGAACTGTGACAACATGCTGTTTGCCCAGACGGACCTGATCAATGAACATGCCCAGCTTCGCCATCTTGGTGTTGAGACCGAAACACTGAAGGAATGTACACGCCGGGCGATCAGGGCAGCGTTCTGTACAGAAGAAGAAAAACAGGAACTGCTCACAAAAGCAGAAGAAATCATGAATGAAGAATAAAACCGCAGCGAATGCGGTTTTTTACATCTTCAGGATCTCTTCCTTCAGCGCACTCAGGATCTCTGTCTGAGGAACTGTACGGATGACCTGTCCTTTCTTGAACAGGATCGCGGATTCATATCCTCCTGCAACTCCGATATCGGCTCTTGACGCTTCCTGGATTCCGTTGACCGGGCAGCCCATGACAGCGACACTGATGTCTTTCTGTACTGTACGGAGAAAGTCCTCCATTTCCTTTACGATCGGAATCATATCGTACTGGATCCTGCCGCAGGTCGGACAGGCGATCAGATCGGGAACGTCGGATATCAGGCGGGTGGCTTTCAATAATTGCTTTGCGATGATGGTTTCGTCCTGCGGCGGTCCGGATACAGAGACCCGGATGGTATCTCCGATACCGTCATAGAGCAGGGTACCGAGCGCAAAGGAGGATTTGACAGCGCTCTCCGTGAATCCGCCTGCTTCCGTGACACCGAGATGCAGGGGATAGCGGAACCGTTCCGCTGCAGCACGGTAGGATTCGATCGTCAGGACAGGATCACTGGATTTAAAGGAGAGAACGATATCTTCGAATCCGAGTTCCTCGAGGATCCGCACATGGTTTTCCGCACTTTCAATCATCGCTGCACTGCATGGTTCGCCGTATTTTGCCAGCAGCGGTTTTTCCAGGGATCCGCTGTTGATACCGATGCGGATCGGTACATTCCGCTTCCGGCAGCCTTCCACGACTGCTGCTGTATGTTCCTTTGAACCGATGTTGCCGGGATTGATCCGGATAGCATCCACGCCGCTGTCCAGCGCTTCCAGCGCCAGCAGATGATTGAAATGGATATCCGCCACCAGGGGGATCTTCGTCTGTTCCTTGATGTCCCGGATGGCTTTTGCGTCGTTCTCATCCAGAACAGCAAGACGGACGATCTCACAGCCGAGTGCCCCGAGTTCGTTGATCTGCCGGACCGAAGCTTCGACATCCTTTGCCCGTACATTCGTCATGGACTGCAGAACGCATTTGTTCTGTCCGCCGATCTGTATACCGCCTACAAAGACCGGTCTTGTTTCATATCTCTTCATATTCTGACCTCGGAACCATTATCTCACAGATTGCCCGGAATACTGCAGTGGAATTCCTCTTGGAAATCAGAGACGGCTATGATATACTCTTTTTTGTCTAAAAGTCAGGAGGGATACTATGCCCAGAGAGAGTATTACATTCAAGTGCACAGTATGCGGAGAAGAAAACTATATCGGTACAAGGAACAAGCGTACACATCCTGAAAAGATGGAAATCAGGAAGTACTGCCCTGTCTGCCGTAAGATCACTGCACACAAGGAGAAAAAATAACCTGAAGGTTATTTTTTTGTAGCCGAGATGAGAATCGATGTACTGCCGATCGGTCTGTATCAGGAAAACAGCATCATTGTGCATGATCATGATCATGTTCTTCTGATCGACCCGGGAAGATATCCGGACATCATTGCCGCAAAGATCAGTCCGAAGGAAGCCGTGGATGCAGTGATCCTGACACACGGACATGATGATCATACCGGGGCGGTGGATGATCTGGCAGAACGGTATGAATGCCCTGTGTATATCCATCCTGCTGATGATGCCATGCTGCGAATCAGAGGAAGCGCCGCAGACGGAGGCTCCGTGAAAACGGTTTACGCAGAAACCGAGCCGCTGAGAGATGGTGAAATGACCATCGGTACATTTCCTGTGATCGTCTACCATACGCCGGGACATTCACCGGGAAGTGTCTGCATCCGTTACCGCAGTGCGCTGTTTACCGGTGATACGCTGTTTGCACAGAGCATCGGACGGATGGATCTGTTCGGCGGCGATGAGGATGAGATGCGTGAGTCTCTGCTGAGGCTTTGGGATCTCGATGATGCCCTGAACGTCTATCCCGGACACGGACCGGCAACAACCATCGGTCATGAAAAGCAGTTCAATTACTATTTCCGCAGAGCAAAAGCCGGACAGTCATTGTAGCAATGACTGCCCGTTTTCATTTCTCTCCGTCTCGTAGTCGTAGATCGTACCGTTGTGAAGCGTAACACGCATGATCTCCGGCTGCGGACCGTACACCGTAACAACATACGGTGAATCCGGTTCTTCGCCGTTCTCCAGCCTGCAGCGCAGTTCCGCCAGTGCCGCGGACTCTGCCGCAAGGTACAGCTGTTCACGATCGATATTCCGGATTGTCTGTGCACGCAGGTTCAGATTCTGCAGGATCACGGTGTTCAGTGCGCAGACAATGATCAGTGCGGCAAGGAAGTAGCCGGAGATGAAACCATCATCTCCAGGCAAGTACCCGTGTTTCTTCATGGCCGTTCCTCGTGTAGGTGATCAGGGTTTCATGTCCGCTGATCCGGAAGGAAGCACTGTCGATCTGCGACAGAAAGATCTGTGTTCCCGGCGTCAGGATCAGATGATCATTGACCGTATACAGCTGCTGCGGTTCATCATGGTACCGGAAGGTCAGGTGTGACCCGGAGGACCGGATATCTTCCGAAACGTTCAGGATCCGGCGCAGCTGGGCCAGGGCAATCTCGTCCTGGATCTCTTCATCAAACGCTGTCATACGCAGTTGGAGGAACAGGATCAGGTTGATGACCGGTGCCAGCATCAGCAAAACCGCCACCGATATGACCATCTGTTCCAGAATCATTCCCCGGTCACTTCTTCGCATATGATGCACTCCGGGGTACCGGAAAGAACGCTCCTGTAGTTCTCTTCGGTTTCTTCGATGCGTTTGTGGATGTTCCCGTCCGCATTCCGGTAAAGCGAAGCAGTCTGACAGATCAGTCCGGCACAGAGGGAAATGATCATGACAGCGATCAGAACATCGATCAGGATGAAGCCCTCAGCGGAAGACAAGACGTCCTGTGCCGAGCTCGATGATGATCTCGCGGCTTCCGAAGCGGAGCGTCCGGGCAAGGTTGACATTTCCGTGCTCATTGAACTCAATGTTTTCCTTTGTTTTTCCGGGACTGCTCTCAAGGATTGCCTGACTTTGTACAGAAAGATACGCATCGGGGAATGTACAGTATTCCGGGATCTTCGGCTGTATGAAGGGAAGGGTGCAAAGGGTAAGGATTCCCAGAATCCAGACCGCGATGCACAGTTCTCCGAGTGTGAATCCATCATCCTGCCGATGCCTGTCCATTGGAGATGACGATGTTCCGTCCATCCTTGCAGGTGCTCTGGGCAGCACTGAGATAACCGGCATTGATGAGATCGGAAAGACTTCCGGGATTCTCATCGTATTCCAGACGGTACTGCAGGATGGCAGAATCCACGACTTTGATCTGGGCATCACATCCTTTTTCGTTGACGACAGACAGTACTTTCTGAATGTTGGGAACGGTAAGAAGGAACAGGACGGCAATGATACTGACAACGATCACCATCTCAAGAAGGGTAAACCCTTGGTCTGTTTTTCGCATTGAATACTCCTTTCATATCTGCATCATCAGACTCAGCGGCAGCAGCATGATCCGGTAGACCAGAATGATCATGACACCGATCATTGCATAGGCAATCAGCTGGATCACTCCGGCGATCCTCCTGCATCGCTGTCTGATTCTTTCCTCCGTCAGTGCCGTATAGGCATCGAGCATGTCCTCCATATCCGAAGAATGGACCGCAATGCGGATGAAGCGTACCAGTGTACGGTCAAGCTCCGGCCTGTCCAGCGCCCTGACGAAATCTTCACCGTCCAGGAGAGAAGAAGAGACCGCTCTGCTCAGCCAGCAGATCAAAGGTCTTCCCGGAATGGTGCTGAGGATTCCGAAGGACTGCC
>JAFWJP010000075.1 GCA_017514645.1 Solobacterium sp.
AATACACTGCACAGCAGCAGGATCAGCCCTGCTCCTGCAAATACGTTGCGGGCTGTCACTGCGTTCCTGTACAGAGCCTTGACATCGATCATATGGAGTGTTTCCCGTTCATTGAACACTTCACGCACGGTACCGTTGACCGTTTCCGTAATGATGATGTCCTGCCGCTCATCACGCAGGTAATCCAGCAGCACATAGGTAGATTCAAGCACTCCGTCTGCACTCATGCCTGTCACGGATACCGTATCGTTCTTTTCAAGTTCTCTTCGGTAGAATTCCTTCCGGAAGCACGACCAGTCGATCACAGTGAGCAGGATAACCGTTACCAGCAGAAAGAATCCAAGGGATGCCAGAACTTCACTGATCTTCTTCATCCAGCATTTTCTCCAGTCTTCTCACGGCTTTCCCGCGGTGTGAGATTCCGTGTTTTTCTTCCGGTGTCATTTCAGCCATGGTTTTCCCGTAAGGCGGATAGTATACGATGGGATCATAGCCGAATCCGTTTGTTCCGCGCGCTTCATCCGCAATGACACAGTCAACGGTATCTTCAATTACGATAGGGTCCTTGGCAGGACGTGTCCAGGCAATGGCGCAGACATAGCGGCATCCGCGGTCTTCCCTGTCCTTCAGCCGTTCCAGGATCACGTTGTTTTTGTATGTATAAGGTGTTTCGTGGCCTAGCCATCGGGCGCTGTGAACACCGGGTTCCCCGCCGAAAGCATCGATCTGCAGTCCGGAATCATCCGCGATCGCTTCAATGCCGAAACGGTCTGTCACACTCTGGGCCTTGATGACCGCATTTTCCGCAAAGGTTGTTCCGTTTTCCTCCGGTTCATCATGTTCCGGCAGATCGCTGAGTGACAGGACTTCATATCCCCTCGGCTCCAGCATCTCCCGGAATTCACGGATCTTTCCCTGGTTCGTACTTGCGACAACGATCTGTTTTCCGTTCATAGCCGGTACCTCCTTCTGCACATCAGATATCATAGCATTTTCCCTGTTTATCAGCAGATGTTTTCTCTTTTCTGATGATTCTTGAGGAAAATACTTGCGAAGTCTGAATTCTTTTGTATAATAAATATTGCTGTTGGGATATAGCCAAGCGGTAAGGCAACTGGCTCTGAACCAGTCATTTCGGGAGTTCGAATCTCTCTATCCCAGCCTCTGAAAGCCGTGCAAACGGCTTTTTTTTCATTCCTCTGTAGCGTATAATGGTGAGGAATATACGCATAGAAGGAGATACGATGTCGGAAATTCGTTCAAGATTTGCGCCGAGCCCGACCGGGTATATGCATATCGGCAACCTGCGTACTGCATTGTACGCCTATTTGATCGCCAAAAAAGATCCAAACGGAAAGTTCATTTTACGTATTGAGGATACGGACCAGACCAGACAGGTCGAAGGTGCCGAAGAAATCATTTACAACACATTGAAGCAGTGCCATCTCGAGCATGATGAAGGACCGGATATCGGCGGTCCTGTAGGACCCTATGTCCAGAGCGTCCGCATGCATGAAGGCATCTACATGGAATATGCGAAGAAGCTTGTACGTCTCGGCGGAGCACATTACTGTTTCTGCGATGAAGATGATGTGGAAGCGCAGCGGGAGATCCAGAATGCCCGCGGTGAATCGTTCAAGTTCGACGAC
>JAFWJP010000076.1 GCA_017514645.1 Solobacterium sp.
AGGGTGATGGGATCCGCGCATTCCGGACAGAAACGAGGAATGGCAGGTCCGTCGATGAAGGCACCACAGTGTGCGCAACGGATGAAGCAGACATACCGTTTTGCCGGTGTTTCTGCCGTGGCTGCCAACGGTGTCTCAATCGTTTCCTCCGTGATCGTCCCCGGCTTGATCGTGTTGACCGCTTCATTGGTCAGTGCGTTGTGTTCGATGAAGGTCTCATCGTGCAGAATTTCCGAAGTGTGCATGCTGAAGAGGTCGATCCGGATATCCGAATCGATGTTGTCGTTTTTCACGCTCATCTTGACAACAAAGCCGGCTTCATACTCATACTTCGGTGGATCAAAAGAAACCTTGTTTCCCTGATCATCCTTGTCGAAGATCTCATCCGAGTCTTCATCGATTCTCTTCTCGATGGAGATCACATCACTGAACGAGAAGATATCCGGATTCGTCCGGGAGAAGTCCGCACTGCGGGAAATCACGAATTTCCGGGCAGCTTCATCGATCCAGATCTTCTGGGCGTCTCCGTAGTTCTTTGTAATGTTCAGGGAAGAGAGCTTTGTTTTGTTTTTCTCCCGGTAGGCCAGATGTTCCTTGATGAATGCCAGATTCTGATGTCTGCGGGAGATGTAGGGGGAAAGCTTCTGCGTGCATTCCTTGCAGAGATGTCCGTCTTCCAGCTTTGTAGTTCCGAGCAGTCCCAGCTTATTGCCGCAGATGTCACAGTATTTCGCATCAAACAGTCCCATGATCAATACCTCCTGTTGATTTCATTGTAAAAGGTGAGAACGGATTTGTCCTCACCTGATTGGATATTATTTGCGCAGTGCTGCAGCAGCAGCTCTGGCTGCCTGGGCAGCGTCGTCAGTGTAGATGTCCGCTCCGATCTCATCACAGAACTCCTGGGTGATCGGCGCGCCGCCGATCATGATCTTTATATGATCCCGTATTCCGCGTTCCTCGGCGATTTCCACCACCCGGCGCATTTCATTCATTGTTGTTGTCAGAAGCGCTGAGCAGGCGATGATGTCGCAGTGTTCATCGATCGCTGTCTGGACGAATGTCTCCGCAGAGACATCAACGCCGAGATCCACAACTTCGATGCCGGCTCCTTCCATCATGATCTTCACCAGGTTCTTGCCGATATCATGCATATCACCTTTGACAGTGCCGAGACAGGCTTTTCCGAGGGACGTGCTGTTCTCTGAAGCGAAGAGGGGGCGAAGAATGTCCAGAGCTGCATTCATGCATCTCGCAGCGATGAGCATCTCCGGTACAAAGGCTTTCCCGGCAGAGAAATCATCTCCGAGTTTTGTCATGCCCGGCATCAGACCGTCTGAAAGGATGGTCTGGGCGGAGATTCCCTGTGCAAGTGCCTGCTCCGTCAGCGCAACGACCTGTTTTCTTCTTCCGCGAGTCAAAGCGTCGGAAACCGCTGAGAGCAGTTCGGTATTACGGCTGTCCTGTACATCTGCGCCGGTTGATGCTGTTCTTTGGACACCGCGGATCCGGTGCGGGATCTCTGCTGTGAAGAACTTCGGCATGTGCAGGGCGGCGTTGTACAGATCGATTTCCTCATTGATGACCGGGTCAACATGCGGACAGACGGTACCCGGCAGACCGTAGGTAATGCAGGGAATGTAATGACCGCCGGGGCAGTTCCGGGCCAGCGTACTGCGGACATAATCCCGGATCTCTGTTTCACCGGCATCGGGACGGTCAATGGCTGCGCCGATGCCGCCCATCAGGACCATCCGTCCGTTCAGCTGTCTCTGCAGTGCGGGGATGTCATTCTCCGGCAGGGTACCCTGCCATACCTGGATTCCAACATCGACCATGTCTTCAATGATCGGCACGAGGTAGGAATCCGCATGGTGAACGGTGATGACTCCCTGTTCACGGATATATCCGTAGAATCTGCGGTAGGGCTCCTTGAAGAATTCACGCCACATCTCCGGCTTCATGAACAGCGCTTCCTTGGTTCCCCAGTCATCATGGGTGAAGATGACCTCAGGATGGAGGCGGTCGATGAGCAGTTTTACATAGCGCATCCGGTAGTCTGTGATGTATTCAATGAGTTCCCTGAGTTCATCCGGGTATTCGTACAGTGCAGTCAGGGTGTCTTCAAATCCCATGAGGAAATGCAGCTGTTCAAAGATTCCGGTTGCCATGAATCCGGTGATCAGTTTCCGGTCCCCGGCTTTTTCCTTCGCTTCACGGATGCAGGCTTCCCAGCCTTCCTGACAGTTGGCTTCGATGTCCGGCGCATGGACATAGTCCTGCCAGTGTGCAATATCCTTGCATACCTTCAGTTCTTCTGTCGTCACCGGCATCGGTCCGGGTGCGTCCATGGGGAAGCTGATCGTTGTACCCCAGCGGTCCTTCGCAGTTGTGCCCCGTACCCGGCTTCCGCGCAGATAAGCATTGATCGGGTCATTCAGAACCATGTGCAGGGCTTCGTATTGTTTCAGCTGGCGGTCCGGCTGTCCGTCCGGTCTGAGCAGTTCCAGAAACAGTTCCTTCGGTGTCATTGGGCGATACCTTCTTTCATCAGAATACAGGAAGTGAATGTCAGGGTCTTCGGTCCGTAGTAGTACTGCAGACCGGATTTCAGGCAGACATCGCTGACGAGCAGTCCGTAGGCTTCCATGGAGGAGAAACGCTTCTCCGGAAAACGGCAGGGACGGTCGGGATACGTGCAGGTCCTGCACAATGTACAGGCACCGGCACCCAGAGGCAGACAGTTTCCGTGCAGAAGACGCATCTGCCGGGTGAGGGTCATGAACATCTGCTTGTGTTTCTTTTCGGTTTCCTTCACGGATTCGTAATCGAATTCGTCCTGCATGAGGGCTGTGGTCTGGACGATGATGCCGGTATTGTACCGTTTCATCCGGGAAGCACACTGTTCCAGTGATCCGCAGGCCGGGGGACAGCTCCAGCTCTTCCCGTACATCCGGCATTTACCGGTGATGCACATAGCGCGTACGTCCTGACGGGCTTCCAGAGCGGAGGGGTCCAGCAGTGCAGCGTGGGAGAATCCGATGTCTTTTGCCAGCGCAAGCGCTTGTTCCATGAGGCCTCCTGCAGGGTTTTTTCCCTTTCCTATTTGAAGTATAATTCCAATTGAACCAAAACAGAAACACTTTTATGCGTATGAAGGAACTGCGGATCAAAGATCATGGGAACATATACTGCGTACAGGCAGAAGAAGACAGCAGTCTGCTGGATGTTTTCCGTGCGCACGGCATTCGGGTGCCGGCAGTGTGCGGGGGACAGGGAACGTGCGGTAAATGCCGGGTAAAGACGGATATCGGTGAAGTACTTGCCTGCCGTACATATATGAAGGAGATCCATGAGGCGGAAACCATTGAGGAAGGATCCGGACTGATCCAGGACATGATCATTGCGGAGACAGGACCCGGGAACAAACAAGGAACCGGTGCTGCGGTGGATCTCGGTACAACGACGATCGTTGTAAAGGTGTTCGATCTGGAGAGCGGGAAGGAACTGGGAACGCAGAGCGCCTGGAATGATCAGCGCAGCTACGGCGCGGATGTGATCAGCCGGATCAAGTACTGCATGGATCATCCCGATGGTCTTCAGACGCTGCAGAATACTGTCAATGAACAGATCGAAGATATGATCCGGCACATCGTTCCGGAAGTAACGGAGACCGTGATTGCGGGCAATACAGTGATGGAGCACATCGCTGCCGGTATTTCCCCGGTATCCATCGCACAGGCGCCGTACCGCCCGGAAACACTGTTTCAGGAGAAAGCAGAGGGACCGGTACAGTACATGCCCTGCGCTGCCGGGTATGTCGGGGGAGATATCACAGCCGGTCCGCTGGCATGCGATCTTCTCGGAGAACCGGGGACAACCCTGTTCCTGGACATCGGTACCAACGGTGAGATGGTCCTGTACCGGGATGGAAGGTTTCTGTGCTGTGCTGCAGCGTCCGGTCCGGCATTTGAAGGAGCGGACATTAGCTGCGGAATGCCGGCGGTCAGCGGTGCGGTCTCCAGGGCTGCCATGGATGATGGTCTGCGTATGGATGTCATCGGGAATACAGAAGCGCGGGGGATCTGCGGTTCCGGTCTTCTGGATCTGATCGCTGTCCTGCTCGAAGAAGGTGTCATCGATTCCTTCGGCCGTCTTCTTCCTCCGGATGAAGCTCCGGAAGCCTGGACATCCATGCTCGAGGAAGATGAGAACGGAAACGGGCGGCTGCGGATCAATGAACAGGTATTCCTGAGTGCAGCGGATGTACGTCAGGTCCAGCTGGCCAAAGGTGCAGTTGCGGCAGGCATCGAGATCCTTCTGTGCACCGCGGGTATCACTGCAGACGATGTGAGCCGGGTGATCCTTGCGGGCGGATTCGGATCGAAGATGGATCCCCGGAGCGCGGAGATCATCGGAATGATACCGGAAGGTTCTGCGGACAAAACTGTTCCGGCAGGGGATACTGCACTGGCAGGCGCTGTCCGCGTACTCCTGAACGAAGAAGAATATGATACACTGAAGGAAATCCTGTCACGATGCACATATATTGAACTGTCCGGCCATCCGGACTTCAACAGGATCTTTACGGAGAAGATGCTGTTCGGCGAGGAGGAAGAATTATGGAACTGAGATTCCCGCTCTTGATGGACGCTGCAACCGGAACGGAACTGCAGAAGCACGGAATGCCTGCAGGTGCCTGTTCCGAACAATGGACACTGGATCATCCGGATGTCATGATCAACATCCAGAAGGGTTATATTGCCGCCGGCAGCCAGGTCGTCTATACACCGACCTTCGGTGCCAACCGGGTCAAACTCGAAGCCAATCACATCTTCAACAAAGTCGGAGAATACAATCAGCGCCTGGCAGCCATTGCCAAAGAAGCGGCAGGGGACAAAGCCATGGTTGCCGGAGATATTGCCCCGACCGGGCTTTTCCTGTACCCGATGGGCTCCACGACGTTTGAAGATTTCTACGAAATCTACAAAGAACAGGCAGCAGCGCTGGAAAGTGCCGGAGTAGACTTCTTCGTCATCGAAACCATGATGACGGTAGCGGAAGCCAGAGCAGCCCTGCTGGCGGTAAAGGATGTCAGTGACAAGCCGGTGTTTGTATCGTTTACCTGTGATGAAAACGGGAGGACGCTGACGGGATGCGATGTGACGGCAGTGCTGGAGATCATGCAGGGAATGGGCGCGGACGCGTTCGGACTGAACTGTTCCGTCGGACCGGACAAGATGATCACACAGCTCAAACGGCTGGGCAGACTGGCAAGAGTACCGCTGATCGCCAAGGCCAATGCCGGCATGCCGCAGCTCATTGACGGAAAGACGGTCTATGACTGTCCGCCGGATGTGTATACGGAATACACCGGGGAGATGGCGGAAGCCGGGGTCATGGTGTACGGCGGATGCTGCGGAACGGATGCGTCACACATTGCAGCACTGAAGGAAAAGCTGGCAGAACTGCGCATGAAGCACCCGGATCCGGAATACACGGACAAGCTTCCGTGTGCTACGGAAAAGGAACTGTTCTTCCTGGAACCGGATGCCGGTTACAGCAGAGTTCTGGACTGTACGCCGGAGCTGGAGGATACGCTGGAAGATGCACTGGAAGATGAGGATCCCATCGTTGCCATTGCCATCCGCAGGGAAGAGGAACTCGATACCTTTGCCGATTACCAGTATATGATCAGCAAGCCGCTGTGCATCGTCTGCGACAATGCAGAACTGCTGGAAGCAGCGCTGCGTCTGTATCAGGGCAGAGCGCTCTACGACGGGAATCTTCCAGCAGAGGTGCTGAAGAAGTTCAGCAGGAAGTACGGACTGCTGTATTGAGGACAGAGGTTCTGTCCTTTTGTTATAATAGGTTCAAAGAAATGAGGTAGGATCATGGCAAAACTCGTCTGCAACTTTTATTCGTATGTACTCAACAGAGCAGTGGATATCACCGTTGTTCTGCCTTCCGTTACCTGTCCGGAATCCCTGGGCATGGCGGATTACCCGCCTTCCCATGTACTGCCGGACAAATTCCCGGTCCTGTATCTTCTGCACGGTTTCGGGAATAACCACGCTCAGTGGACCGGCTATACCAACATTGAAATGTACGCAGAGGAACGCCGGATCGCAGTCGTCAATCTGTCGACGGAAAACAAGTCCTACGCCAAGGTCGGCGGGGATGATTTCCTGAAGTTTGTATCTGAGGAACTGCCGGAATTCATTCTCCATTACTTTCCGGTATCGGACAAACCGGAGGATACCTATATTGCCGGTCTTTCCATGGGCGGCTACGGTTCCTATCTGCACGGTCTGACCCATCCGGAACGCTATCACGCAATCGGTACGTTCTCTGCGGGTATCGATATCGATCCGCAGGCACTGGCCTACGGCATGATGAACAACGGTACGGAACCGGATCCGGCGTATGATATTCACAAACTGGCAAGGAAACTGAAGGAAGAAGGGAAGACCTTCCCGAAGATCTATGCGTCCTGCGGGGATCAGGACTTCCTGTACGCAGCGGACAAGGCGTTTGCGGAAGAACTGAAAGCACTCGGAGCAGATGTCACCTGGGAGGAAACCGCCGGTTACGGGCATGAATGGCGCTTCTGGGATGAACAGGTTGAGAAATTCCTGGACTGGATCCCCAGAGCGGATACCTACGCGAAAATGGGAAAGCGTTCCGTATAGCGATCGGAAGGAAACGAGGGAAACAGCATATGATGATGCGGCAGGATCTTATCTCCCTGCTCAGAACACTCTGGCAGGAACTGGACGACAACGCTGTACAGCTGCCTTCCGGCAGAACGGTACCGGTACTCGGGGAACCGCTCATCGGATTTGCGGCTACGGATGACCCGCTCTTTGAACGGTACAAGGACCCGGAAGTCATCGGTCCGGACTGGCTGTCACCGAAGGAATGGCTCCCGGAAGCGAAGACGGTGGTCGGCATCTTCTATCCGTACGCGGATGAACTGCGGGAAGAGGTCCGTGGTGAAGGACCGGTCGTTTCTGCATCGGCGGATACCGGATTCCCTCAGGCGGGCAAATGTGCCCGGAAGATCACAGCAGCCCTGATGGAAGCATTGAGCAACGCCGGAATCACGGTGCTGGATCCCGGCAGGGATCCGCGTTTCAAGGTGACAAATACACCCGTGAGATCCGGTGAAGATGAAAGCCTGCATTTCTGCTCAGCCTGGTCACAGCGTCATGCGCTGTATGCCTGCGGGCTGGGGACCTTTGGTATTCACCGTCACCTGATTACGGAGAAGGGCTGTGCCGGAACCATGGGTTCCTTCCTCATTGATGCAGCATATGAACCGACACCGCGCACCTATACCGGCGTCTATGACAACTGTATCATGTGCGGTGCCTGTGTCAGCCGCTGCCCGGCTCATGCGATCACGCTGGAACACTGCCGCAATCTGCTCAGATGTCTGCAGCACGGGGATGAGATCGAAAAACTCGGGGGCAGCGAATGCGGCCGGTGCATGTTCGGGGTTCCCTGTGAGAGCCGCAATCCTTCTGCATAACTGACAATACCGGTGGATGCCGGTATTTTTTTATGGAATCTGGATATGTTCCAGGGCTTTGGACAGCGGCAGGAACAGGATCATACAGATGATGAAGTTTGATACACAGTGCACGATATCGTACGAAATACCGGCGATCCACCAGGCTAAGGCGGCGTTTGCGCCGGCGGTAATCAGTGTTGTCAGGGCACAGAGCGCGCCGAAGAACAATCCGTAGAAAGCGGAGAAGATGCTCCAGAACAGAAGGGATTCCCGGTTCCGGAACAGTACCGTCAGGAAGACAAGCAGGGGCCATACGTAGAAGTAGGTAATGGTCCAGATGCTCAGCCCCCACCACATCGTTTCCAGCAGAGTGAACAGGAAGACCGAAGCCATGGTGATCCTGCCGCCGAATTTCCGTGTGAAAAGAATGATGAGCAATGTAATCAGCTCAACGTTGGCGATGGTATTCAGTGCGAACTTCGCCGTTTCCAGGATCGCTGTCAGTACAGCGATCGTGACCAGACGGCGTATGAGACGTCCGGTATCGGTCATGATGATTTACCAGCTGGATACTTCGTAGGCCAGGCGGTAGGTATCACCGTCCGTGACCGGCTGCTGATCAGCACCGTACTGTCCGTATTCCTCGTTGACGTAGATGGACCAGTAAGCACCGTCCTCTTCATATACGGCTTTGACACCGTTCACGGATGTGATGAAGAAACCGTAATCACCGTCTTCTCCCTCAAACGTGAATTCATCGCGGGCTGCAAGTTCATCCATGGCCTGTTTCAGGAATTCTGCGTCTGTAGCGAATTCGTAGCTCCTGAGATCTCCGTTGTTATCCGCGACTTCAATGATGATGTGCTTGGATCCTTCTTCTGTCTTCGGCTTCATGCGTACGAAGACACCGTACATGACAGCGATGCAGGCAGCGAGCGCAATGAGCGCGACCCAGAGTTTGTTTGATTTCCTGTTCATAGTTCCTCCAATGGAAAAACCCATGAAGCCATGGATCCGGAGTCATTACGAAAACACATCAGTGTTCCGGAATGTCCGTGATACCAGGGCTCGTAGTTCACGTCCGGATGACAGGCAGGTCTTCTGACTCACGGCAGGTTCATGCGCCTTCTCGGTTTCCCAATGGCGTACTGCATGAATGGTCCGTATACAGCGGCGGGCCCGTACAGGATCTTCCCCTGTTTCCCTATTCTGGATGACCGGCAGACAGTGTCTGCTCATCCCACCTG
>JAFWJP010000077.1 GCA_017514645.1 Solobacterium sp.
AAGAATCCGCTGGAAATCAGCTCTCTGCCCGGTAAACTGGCAGATTGTTCCTCAAAGGACGCTTCGATCTGTGAAATCTACATCGTTGAGGGTGATTCCGCCGGCGGAAGTGCCAAGCTCGGAAGAGATTCCCACTACCAGGCAATCCTTCCTCTGAGAGGAAAGATCCTGAACGTAGAACGTGTACGTCAGGCAAGAGCGTTTGAAAACGCCGAGATCCGTTCCATGATCACAGCCTTCGGATGTGGTGTCCTGGATGAAGTCGATACATCGAAGCTGCGCTATCACAAGATCGTCATCATGACCGATGCGGACGTCGACGGTGCACATATCAGAACGCTGCTGCTGACGTTCTTCTACCGCTACATGCGGCCGATCGTTGAACAGGGCTATGTCTATATCGCCTAGCCGCCGCTGTTCAAGGTACAGAAGGGCAACGCAGTACGCTATGCCTATACGGAACACCAGATGGATGTCCTGCGCTCGGAGATGGGCAACGGACTGAGTATCCAGAGATACAAGGGACTTGGAGAAATGGACGCTTCCCAGCTCTGGGAAACGACGATGGATCCGAAGAACAGGACCCTGATCCGGGTTACGATCGATGATGCGGAAGCTGCCGACCAGAACTTCAGCATGCTGATGGGCGAAGATGTCGAACCCAGAAGGAACTTCATCATCGAGAACGCGAACTTTGTCAACAATCTGGATGTGTAAAGGAGGTCAACCATGGCAAGAGATGATTTTATGGAATTCGACGAGTCAGAGTTTGACCCGGGAAACATCACGGAAACCGAACTGACCAAGGAGATCCGCAGGGACTTCCTGGACTACTCCATGTCCGTCATCGTCGCAAGAGCGCTGCCGGATGTCAGGGACGGTCTGAAACCGGTTCAGAGAAGGATCCTCTTCTCAATGAACGAAATGAACAATACACCCGACAAGCCGCACAAGAAGAGTGCGCGTATCGTCGGTGATACGATGGGTAAATACCACCCCCACGGTGACAGTTCCATCTACGGAGCCCTGGTCTACATGGCCCAGAACTGGAACATGCGCAAGACGCTGGTGGACGGACACGGCAATTTCGGTTCCATGGACGGTGACGGTGCTGCAGCGATGCGTTATACCGAAGCGCGTCTGTCGAAGATGGCGCTGGAAATGCTCCGGGATCTGGACAAGAACATCGTGGACATGCAGCCGAACTACGACGGTGAAGAAGAAGAACCTACCGTTCTTCCGTCCCGTTTCCCGAACGTACTGGTCAACGGTTCTTCGGGTATTGCGGTCGGCATGGCAACGAACATTGCGCCTCACAACCTCGGGGAAACGATCGATGCCTGCATTGCCGTCATGGATCAGCCGGACATCTCGGTGATCGAACTGATGGACTACATCAAAGGACCGGACTTCCCGACCGGCGGCTATGTACTCGGACGGGCGGGGATCCGTCAGGCGTTTGAGACCGGCAAGGGAACGATCGTCATGCGGGCCAAGACGCGGATCGAGGACATGCCGAACAACCGTCAGCGCATCATTGTCTACGAGATTCCCTACATGGTGAACAAGGCCGGCATGGTGGAGCGCATCGGCGAGATCATGCGCGACAAGAAGATCGAAGGCATTACCGGTCTGCGTGATGAGTCCAACATGAACGGTGTCCGTGTCGTCATCGAACTCAAGAAGGACATTCAGCCGGAAGTGATCCTGAACCAACTGTACCGGATGACACCGCTGCAGTCCAATTTCGCTGTAAACAACGTCGTTCTGATCAACGGTGCACCGAAGCAGGCCGGCATCAAGGAGATCATTTCCGAATACATTGCGTTCCAGGAAGATGTTATCGTCAGAAGAACGAAGTACGATCTGGAAAAGGCAGAAGCCAGGGCGCATATCCTGGCAGGTCTGCGCATTGCGGTCGACAACATTGACGAGATCATTCACATCATCCGGACATCCCGGGATGATCCGGAATCCATCGCAAGGCTCAGGGAAGGCTTCGGACTGGATGAGATCCAGGCCAAGGCGATCCTGGACATGCAGCTGAGAAGACTGAACGGACTGGCACGGGACCGCATTGAGAACGAATACCAGGATCTGATGGTCCGCATCGCGGATTACCGGGATATCCTGGCCAATGATTACCGTGTCAGGGAACTCCTTCGGAATGAACTGCTGGAGATCAAGGCAAAGTACGATGATCCCCGCAGAACAGAGATCATTGACGCATCCGCGGATATGGAAGATGAAGATCTGATTCCGGTGGAAGACATCATCATCACGCTGTCCAGCAATGGTTATGTCAAGCGGATCACTCAGGATACCTACCGTGTCCAGAACAGAGGCGGAAGAGGTGTCAAGGGAATGGAACTCAACGAAAACGATGTCATCGATCAAGCAGTGACCATGTCCACCCATGACTTCCTGCTGGTATTCACCGACAAGGGTAAAGTATACCGGATCAAAGGGTACAATATCCCTTCCTACGGCAGAACATCCAAGGGCCTGCCGATCGTCAATCTGCTGAAACTGGAGAAGGACGAAAAGGTCAAAGCATTCGTACCGTACAAGGAGGAAGATTCCGCGGAATATCTGTTCTTCGTGACAAAGAACGGTCTGGTCAAACGGACGGAAATCAAGGAATTCGAAAACATCAACAAGGTCGGAAAGATCGCTATCAAGCTCTATGAAGATGATGAACTCGTCTTTGTCAAGGGAACGAGCGGTCAGGCAGAGATCATCCTGGCGACCGACAAGGGCAAATCCGTACGCTTCCATGAAGACGGTGTCAGACCTCTGGGCAGAAGCGCCAAGGGTGTCAGGGGCATCAACGTTGACGGCGGAAAGGTCATCGGCATGGCAACCAGTGAAGAGGGAGACCTCATTCTGACCATGACGGAGAACGGCTACGGCAAGCTCTCGAAGATCGATGACTTCCGGCTGACGAACCGCGGTGCCAAGGGTGTCAAGGCGGTCAAGGTCACGGACAAGACCGGAGCGCTTGTCTGCATGAAGACCGTACGCGGAGATGAGGACTGCATGGCAATGACCGATACCGGCATCATCATCCGCTTCCCGCTGAGCCAGATCTCCGTATACAACCGTGATGCGATGGGCGTCCGGGCAATCAAGACAGACAACGCCAGAGTGTCGACCATTACCCTGGTGGAACATGCAGAGGAAGAACCGGAGGAAACAGAAAATGACGGTGAATGAGCGTAAAGCAGCCATCATCGGTGCAGGATTTGTCGGTTCTGCGTCCGCATTTGCCCTGATGCAGAGCGGACTGTTCACTGAGATCATTCTGATCGATTCCAACCGGGACAAGGCAGACGGAGAAGCTATGGATATTTCCCACGGTGTACCGTTCTGCACACCTGTCAACATCCACGCCGGTGACTACAGTGAACTGGGGGATGCCGGGGTTGTGATCATCACCGCCGGTGCTGCCCAGAAACCCGGAGAGACCCGTCTGGATCTTGTCGCGAAGAACGTGGGAATCTTCCGGTCGATCATTCCGAGCATCAATGAGAGCGGATTTGCCGGTATCCTGCTGGTGGTGGCCAATCCGGTGGATATCCTGACGTATGTTGCGCAGAAGCTTTCCAATCTTCCGGCGAACCGGGTCATCGGATCCGGTACAACGCTGGATACTGCAAGACTCAAGAGCGAACTCGGCAAGCACCTCAATGTGGACAGCCGCAGCATTCATTCCTTCATCATCGGTGAGCACGGTGACAGTGAGATCGTTGCCTGGAGCAGTGCCAACGTATCCGGCGTTCCCATCAATGAATTCTGTGAACTGCGCGGCCATTACTGTGATCACAAAGGTGCAATGGAACGCATTGCGGCGGATGTCCGGGACAGTGCTTACCGCATCATTGAGCGCAAGGGTGCGACCTACTACGGCATTGCCATGTCCGTACGGAGGATCTGTGAAGCCATCGTCAACGATGAAAAGACGATCCTGCCGGTATCAAATCTGATGAAGGGCGCCTACGGTATCGAGAACATCGTTCTGAGCATGCCGGCCATTGTCGGCAAGGACGGCGTTGAAACACAGATTCCGATCTCTCTCAACGAGAAGGAAACCATCGCACTGATGAAATCCGCACAGACACTGCGCCAGACGGCAGACAGTGTCGGACTGACAGAATAATCTCTGCTATCATAAAATCAGCGAAAGGAGTTCATTATGAAAGCAACAGTTGTTTATGTATCCAAAACAGGCATCACAGCAGCGTTTGCCGAAAAGATCGTTGAAGGTCTGAAGGAAGGCGGCGTCGACGCAAAGGCATTCTCCTACCATGATATCGACATGGACTGGATCACCGACAGCAAATGCGTGATCATCGGTACACCGACGTACTACACAGATGCGTCTGCCGATACGACTGCGTTCCTCGAGACACTGGGCAAGTACGGTGTTGCCGGCAAGCTCGGCGGTGCGTTCGCAACTGCACAGTATGCCTGGGGCGGAAACGAAATGGCAATGATGAACATCATCATGCATGAAATGTTCTTCGGTATGCTTGTCTACTCCGGCGGCGGCGCAGCAGGCAATCCGCCGATCCACATCGGACCGATCAAGATCGGCTCTGCAGAATACGACTACGATGCACTGGCTGTTGACTACGGCAAGCGCATGGCTGCGGAAACCGTCAAACTGTTCGGCTGAGAAACGGTTTTCAGAAAACAGGTACAGAAACTGTGTTTCCCTCCGGGAACACAGTTTTCTTTATTGACAGAATCCGGATTTATAAGGATAATCGGAATCGACAACAGAGGCGCGTTGAACAAGAGTAACTGCCCGGAGACGGTATGGTCAAAGAAGGACAGCGAAAGGGTGATACGCCGAAACGTGTGATCCTGTACCGGGTCACAGAGTTGGTACCTGGCTGAACAAGCCTCGTACTCCCACAAGTGTGGAGGAGCTATTGTCTGCGTTGGTATTTTTCCGGCAATGAGATACTCCTCGTTGCCTTTTTTGTCATAGAAGAGAGGAACGAGCATGAGAACGATTTATTTCAATGGACAGGTCTATACAGGAACGCTGCCGCTGGTGCAGGCCTTCGCTGTAGAGGACAACGAATTCATCGGAGCAGGAACAAACGAGGAAATGCTGGCACTGGGCGGAGAAAGCTTCAATCTGAACGGACGGTTTGTCTGTGCCGGTTTCAACGACAGCCATATGCATCTGTCGGCGTACGGTGCAGCGCTCGACGCTGCCAACCTGGCAGAGCATACCGGCAGTCTGGAAGATCTCGTTGCCGAGATGAAGCGCTTCCGGGATACCCATCCGGTATCCGAGGGACACTGGCTGCAGGGACGCGGCTGGAATCAGGATTATTTCAGCGATGTTGACCGGATGCCGACCCGCTATGATCTGGACCAGATTTCAACGGATGTTCCGATCATGATCACCAGAGCCTGCGGACATGCCATGGTTGCCAATACCAAAGCCATGGAGATCGCCGGTATCACGACGGAGACCGTCGCTCCGCAGGGCGGCCGTATCGGTATTGAAAACGGAGAACTGGACGGCCGGTTCTTCGATGGTGCGATTCAGCTGGTCAGTCAGCACATCCCCGCCATTGACAAGGAACAGATCAAGAACTATATCCGTCTGGCCAGTCAGGCAGCCAATACGTTCGGTGTAACATCCGTACAGTCCGATGATCTCTGCAACTTCCCGGGTGTTGACTGGAAGACCGTCGTTGAAGCGTTCAAGGAAGTGGAAGCGGAAGGAGACCTGACAGTCAGAGTCTACGAACAGAGCCGGTTCACCGGATTTGAACAGTTCCGGGAATTCGTGGAAGCGGGCAATGTGACCGGTGCCGGCAGCGATCGTTTCAAGATCGGACCGCTGAAGATGCTGGGAGACGGTGCACTGGGGGCCAGAACAGCATTCCTGACCCGTCCGTACGCAGATGATCCCAATGCGGCCGGTCTTGCGCTGTTTACGCAGGAAGAGATGGACAGGATGGTTGCCTACGCAAATGAACACAATATGCATGTAGCGATCCATGCCATCGGTGACGGATGCCTGGATATGGTCCTGAACGCGGTGGACAAGGCGCTGCAGGCCTGCCCGAGAGAAGATCACAGGCACGGTGTCGTACACTGCCAGATCAGCCGTCCGGATCAGCTGCAGCGGATCGCGGACCTGAACATGCACGTCTATGCCCAGAGTATCTTCCTGGATTATGACAATCATATCGTTGAGACAAGAGTCGGCAAGGAACTGGCTTCCTCCAGCTACAGCTGGAAAACGCTGATGGAAAAGGGTGTCTCCGTATCCAACGGATCGGACTGCCCGGTGGAACTGCCCAACGTCATGGGCGGCATTCAGTGCGCGGTGACCAGGACATCCCTGAAGGATCACTGCGGACCGTACCTGCCGGATCAGGCATTTACTGTACAGGAAGCGCTGGACAGCTTCACCGTACGCAGTGCGGAAGCCAGCTTTGAAGAGAACCGCAAGGGACAGATCAAGGAAGGAATGCTCGCAGACTTCGTCATTCTGGATCAGAATCCCTTCGAGGTTCCGCAGGATACCCTCAACGACATCAATGTCTGTGAAGTGTATCTGGACGGTGTACAGGTCTATCATCGTTAAACAGAACTGCCTGCAGGATATCCTGCAGGCTTTTTCATTGCCTGCGGGTTTTTGGTATACTGATTACAGCAGGCGGCAGATATGAAGTATAAAAAGTACAATGCGCTGATCGGGCTGGTCCTGATCGCTCTGCTGATCGTTCATCTGTGGTATGAAGTCTGGTCATACAAAGCCTTTTACTATAATCCCTTGGTGACCAAAGTCCTGGGTTACGGGTTTGCGGTCTGTGTCGGGATCCATGCGCTGCTGAGCATCTGTGCGCTTGTTCATCATGACAGCCGGCAGCTGCGGATGTATGCCGCGTACAATGTACGGACGATCGTCCAGAGATTATCTGTTGCGGGTCTTCTGATCCTGTTCCCTCTGCATATCAAAACCGGGGACTGGATCACCGGACACAAGGTATCTCCGGCAGGTTTTACCGGATTGATGATCCTGCAGGTTCTGTTCTGGCTGATGGTATACCTGCATGTAACAACATCGTTTACCCGGGCATTGATCACGCTGGGATTGCTGGAGAACCGCAGCGTACAGAAGATAATCGATACGGCGGCAGCGGTCCTGCTGGCTGTATTTCTGATCTATGCCGGTATTGTGATCATACAGACACAGATGTTTCTGTATACGCGGGGAGGATGAATATGACAACAGTGGCAATCGTCGGCAGCGGAATCTCCGGACTAAGTACGGCGGTTTCCCTGGCGGAAAAAGGGATCCGTTCGGTCGTTCTTTCCCCGTTTCCTTCGGAACGGTCACAGTCTGTCATGGCTGCCGGCGGTATCAATGCGGTAGATGAACATGATCCCCTGGATTCGATCGAAGCACATATCGAGGATACGCTGAGCGGGGGAAGATATCTTGCCGGGTATGATGCGGTCAAAGGTCTGTGCAGTGCTGCACCGGGGATCATTGCCCAGCTGGAGCGTGCCGGTACGGTATTTACCCGGAATGCACAGGGCGGGATCGACCGCAGAGCGTTCGGCGGACAGCGGTATAAGCGGACCTGCTACAGCGGAACAGCGACGGGAAAGCAGATCGTCAGCGCGCTGGTGATGGCCTGCCGCAGGTACGAAGCGCTCGGACTGATCGAACGCCGGCAGTGGTCTGATTTCCATTCAGCACTGATCAAGGACGGGCATTGTTACGGGATCCTGGTCTTTGATGAATCAACGAGAGAACTGTATCCGCTGTATGCGGATGCGGTGGTTATGGCTGCCGGCGGTCAGAATGCGCTGTTCGGCAAGACGACCGGTTCCACGGTATGTGACGGCTATGCGGCCGGCAGATTGTTCATGCAGGGGGCGGATCTCAAAAATCTGGAATTCATCCAGTATCATCCGACAACGCTGGAAACACCGCAGAAGAAAATGCTGGTGTCGGAAGCGGCGCGCGGCGAAGGCGGCAGGCTGTTCTATGAAAAGGCAGGCAGGCGGATCTACTTCATGGAAGAGCGGTACGGTGACAAGGGAAACCTGATGCCGAGAGATGTGATTTCCCGGGAAATGGCGGGAATCAGCGAACAGGTATACCTGGATGTTTCCTTCCTGGGAAAGGACATCATTGAACACCGGCTGCCGGAAGTACAGGAACTCTGCCGGAAATACCGGGGCATCGATATTACGGAAGAACCGATCCCGGTAACGCCGTCCGTGCATTTCTTCATGGGCGGACTGGCTGTGGATCTCAATCATGAGACGAATATCCGGGAGCTGTTTGCGGTCGGTGAGTGCGCATCCATCTATCATGGTGCCAACCGTCTGGGCGGCAATTCCCTGCTGGCAGCACTCTACAGCGGACATACTGCCGCAGAAGCGATTGCCGGAAGATCATACACCGGAACCCATCCGGATCTTACAGCGTATGTCTCGTCAGAACAGGAAAAGCTGTCGCAGTCCTTTGCGTCGGAAAGCCGGTTCCCGGTCATGTACATCCGGGATCTGCTGGCAGAGCACATGCAGAAACAGCTCGGTATCGTCAGAGAGAAGGAAACCCTGCTTGACGGGATCCGGGATATTGAATTCTACCTGGATTCCGTGGACCGTATCCATTACGACAGCAGTGTGCTGGCATACTTCAATTACAGTCTCAAGGGACTGCTGGTGCTGGCAAAGGCGACACTGCTCTGTGCGGAAGCACGCAGGGAAAGCCGCGGTGCCCATAACAGGAGTGATTATCCGGAGGAGGATCCGCAGATGAACTGTGCAACGATCATCTCCTACGAAGACGGAGCATACCGCATCCACTATGACCGGGAGGGACGCTATGAACATTAAGATCAAACGGCAGCGCTATCCCGGCGCGGAGAGTTACTGGCAGACCTTTGTCTACACAGGCTCACCGGAGAACACTGTTGCGGGTGTTCTGGACGAGCTGAACTACAAGGATGATATTACGGATATCAACGGGGAAGCGGCACCGAGGATCAGCTGGGAGTGTTCCTGCCTGCAGGGAGTGTGCGGTGCCTGTGCAATGGTCATCAACGGAAAGCCGGCACTTGCCTGTGAAACATTTGTAAAGGACTGCCGCGGAGAAACCATGACGATCGAACCGCTGCACAAATTCCCGGTCATTGCGGATCTGGTCGTGGACCGGAGCGTGATCCAGAAAAACCTCAGGGAATCCGGCAGCTATATCAAGCAGTACATGAATCCTGAACCGGAAGAGTATGAACACCAGTACAGTACGGCCAGATGTCTCAAGTGCGGACTCTGTCTGGAGATCTGTCCGAACTATGCGGACGGGTCGCGGTTCTACGGAGAGGTGTTTGCGAACGATTGTTATGCAATTGCGTCAAAGAGCGGGAAGGATGAGGTTATGACAGAAGCCTACGATAAGCATTTTGCGGCAGGCTGCTCGAAATCACTGTCCTGTATGGATGTCTGTCCGATGAGAATACCGACACTGGCATCCATGGCAAAACTGAACAGAGGTCTGAAAGGAGGATCCGGAAAATGATTCAGGAAATCGGCAGAGAAGAAATGATCCGGTGCGTATTGTGTCACGAGGCACCGTGCAGCGCGGTATGTGAACATCTGGATCCGGCAGGAATCCTGCGGAGGATCTGGTTCCGGAATACAGCTGTCGGTGCAGCACAGCTGCCGGATACACTGCCCTGTATAAACTGCAGCGCACCCTGTGAACAGGCCTGCCTGCGTGCCGGAGAGGTGCCAATCAGAAAACTGGTATCACAGCTTCACGATCAGCGCAGGGCGCTGGAGATTCCTCTGCCGCAGGATGAAGAACGCCTGCGGACGGATTTCTGCGGGATACCTCTGGAGAATCCGTTCCTGCTGTCCTCCTCGGTCGTGGCAAGTACGTTTGATATGTGTGACCGGGCGTTTGCGGCAGGCTGGGCAGGCGTTGCGTTCAAAACGATCTGCTCGTTTGATATCCACGAAGCCTCCCCACGCTTCTCCGCCATTACCGGTGATAATGGTACGATCATCGGTTTCAAGAATATCGAACAGCTGTCCGATCACAGTGTAGAAGAGAATATGGCAATCTTCCGGGCACTGAAGGAGAAATGGCCGCACAAGTTCATCCTCGCTTCGATCATGGGACAGAACGAGGAAGAATGGAAGTCCCTGGCCAGGGAGTGTGAGAAAAACGGAGCAGACGCCATAGAACTGAACTTTTCCTGTCCGAATATGGCAGACGGTGGTCTGGGTTCGGATATCGGACAGGTGCCGGAACTGGTGGAGCGCTTTACAGCAGCAGCGAAGCGGGGAACGACGATCCCGGTCATTGCCAAGCTGACGCCGAATGTGGCAGAGATGAGTCCGGCAGCGGAAGCCGCAAAGCGCGGCGGCGCAGACGGGATTGCGGCGATCAATACGATCAAGAGCATTACCGGTGTCAATATTCATACCTATGTAGCGGAACCGGCAGTACACGGACAATCTGCGCTGGGCGGCTACAGTGGAGCAGCGGTCAAACCGATCGGGCTGCGCTTTATTGCCGAACTGGGGAATGATCCGGAACTGAACGGTATGCACATCAGCGCCATGGGCGGTGTGGAGACCTGGCAGGACGCGCTGGAGTATGTTCTGCTTGGTGCGGACAGTATCCAGGTAACAACCGCCGTCATGCAGTACGGTTACCGGATCGTGGAAGATCTGAAGGCCGGTCTGAACTACTATCTGGCGGAGAAGGGCTTCCGCAGCATCGCTGAAGCCCGGGGACTCGGTCTGTCGGCCGTCAGTAATACCACCGAAGTGCTGGAACGGGATTCGGTGATCTATCCCCGGTTCCTGCGGGACAAGTGCATCGGTTGCGGGAGGTGTATGATCTCCTGCATGGACGGCGGGCACCAGGCGATCCGGCTGAACACAGAGCGCAGACCGATGCTGGACGCTAAGAAATGCGTCGGGTGCCATCTCTGTGTTCTGGTATGTCCGCAGAAGGCCATCGTTTCCTCCGGACGCCGGGTCATCAAGGCAGTATGAGTGCTGAAAAACAGGAACGGCGGAAACAGCTGCGGGAACGCCAGCGTACATTGACACAGGAATACCGGCAGTCCGCCGGCGAACGGATCACTGCGCATGTTCTGGTTTCGGATCTCTGGAAACAGGCTGACAAGGTCTTTGTCTACCTCAGCATGCCGTCAGAGCCGGATACGTCGGTATTGATCTGGGAAGCGCTCCGGACAGGAAAGCAGGTATTTGTCCCGAAATGCTTTGAAAATGGACGGATGGAGGCGGTACGAATCACTCCGGATTCCCTGATGAAACCTAGTGCATACGGCATTCCTGAGCCGGTTGAGGATACCGGTATCGCGGATCCGCAGATGATCAGCCTGGTCATCGTACCGTGTCTCAGTGTCAGTGCAGACGGTGTCCGTCTCGGGCACGGGAAGGGATACTATGATCGCTGGCTGCAGCGTTCCGGCGCGAAGACGATCTGCCTGTGCTTTGAACAGATGATGGAAGATGACATTCCGCACGATGCCTATGATATCTGTATGATGTATGTCACAACGGAGCAAGGAATACGAAAGGCCGGTCAGTGACCGGCCTGCTTTTTGGCAAAGCCATTAAAACCCCCGGATAGTCCGGGGGTCCAAAAAGCTTAAGCGGAGAGATCATGAAAAAACCTCCTGGCTTATAATTCGTGTGTGGTCTGCGAAACTACAACGAAGAATAAGAGGAGGTTTTTAT
>JAFWJP010000078.1 GCA_017514645.1 Solobacterium sp.
ACGGGATTGATTTCCAGTTTTTCACAGACCGCCAGTCCGACCGGCGCAACCATGAGCACTGTTGCTACGTTGTCGATAAATGCTGAGATGACACCGGCAAACAGGGACATGCAGATCGTGACCCACATTACGTTCTTTGATTTCTCCAGGAGAACATCCGCGATCCTGTTGGGCATGCGGGAAGCGATGAAGAAGTCAACAACGACCATTGTTCCGGTGATCATGAGCAGCACATTCCAGTTGATCGCCGCAGGCACCGCACTCAAGGGGAGGATCCTGAGAACCATGAACACGACAGCCGTACCGAGCGCAATCCACGGCCGGTAGTCGGCTTTCATGATCATCAGAATGTACATGATGACAAACAGTACGATTGACAGAAATTTCAGAGTAAACATAAACGACCTCAGCTTTCAATATGTCCATTGAGAGAAAAAGCGAAACTTTCTACCGCAATGGGGCAAAAAGTCTCGCTACTTACTTACAAAGCCGAATCTTTCGATCGTACTGACGGCAGTGTAAACACGGAATCCGTGCAAGCTACTCCCTTTTCAACGATGATATTTTATTCTCAGCGATGTTCTCTGTCAATGAGGAAGTATCCGGGATACAGTGGGGGTGCAGACTACGCTTGTTTATGTTAAAATCCACGTATGAAACTGATTTTTATTGCGGCCGGAGGAACCGGCGGACATATTTACCCGGCACTTGCTCTGGCAGATGAAATACGGACACGTTATCCGGAATGCCGGATCGTCTTTACCGGATCGGATTCCCGTATGGAACAGGAACTGATCCCGCAGTACGGATATGAATTCATCGGCATGCATATGGAGATTCTCAAAGGCAGTCCGCTGCATAAAGGCGCGGCGGCGTTCAGTTATCTCGAGTCGGAAGAGCGTACTTATCGTCTGCTGAAAAAGGAAAGACCGGATGCCTGCGTCGGCTTCGGAAACTATATCAGCATTCCGCTGATCACTGCTGCAGAACGTCTGCATATTCCGACGATGATCCATGAACAGAATTCCTTTGCCGGCAAGGCGAATGTGTTCCTGTCAAAGCGCTGTGAGGCCGTTGCGTGCAGTTATCGTAACAGTATGCAGCAGTTCCCGGCGAACAAAACCCGCCTGACGGGCAATCCGGCAGCCAGCGCTGCTGTCAGAAGAAATGCCGGCAGGGAGATCATCCGTTCATACGGACTGGATCCGGAAGTACCGTTTGTACTGTTCATGATGGGTTCGATTGGCTCCGACAGTGTATCAGAGATCATTGACCGTGCGATTCCGATGTTTGCTGATGATTATCAGGTCCTGATCGTCACAGGAAAAGCAGTGACCTACAGGTTCCGGAATACGGACGGAGTCCGGGTGAAGACGGTGGAATTCGTAGACGGGGCTGAGATGCTGCGTCACGCAGACCTGGCTGTGACAAGAGCAGGAGCGACGACGATCTGTGAAATCACGGCGCTTGGTACGCCGGCAATCCTGATCCCGAGTCCGTTCGTACCCAACAATCATCAGGTATACAACGCACGTGAACTGTCCGACAATGCGGCGGCCGTGATGATTGAAGAGAATGAACTGGATGCGGAAGTACTCGCGGATCATGTCAACCGGCTGATGAGCGATGATCTTAACCGGTCGGAATTGTCAAAGAAAGCATCCGCGATGGGAACGCCGGAAGCGGCATCCCTGATGGCGGACTGGTTGGAGGAACTCATAAACCATGACTGATATTACAGAAAGATTATCGCGGTTCGCTCCGGTGGAAACGGATGTGTCACTGGCACAGATGACAACGCTTCATATCGGCGGAAATGCGCGTTATGCCGTCTATCCGGAAACACTGCTTGCGCTGGACGGGATCATTCAGATTGCCCGCAGGGAAGGGATTCCGTACAAGGTATTCGGCAAAGGTTCCAATCTTCTGTGTTCCGATGAATACTACGAAGGAATCGTGATCAAGCTTGACCGGGGATTCAAGAATTTCTATTTTACGGGCAGTGAGCTGCTGGCAGAAGCAGGCTGTTCACTGATCCATATGTCCGTCGAAGCGATGAAGCGGGGGCTGTCCGGTCTTGAATTTGCCAGCGGGATCCCCGGCACCATCGGCGGCGGTGTATTCATGAATGCCGGTGCATACCGTTCCTCCATGAGTGAGATCGTGGAAGCTGTATATGTCTATATGGACGGAAATGCAATCTGGCTGAATGCCGAGGACTGCGGCTTTGATTACCGGACCAGTGTATTCCGTGAACATCCTGACTGGATCATTCTGGCGGCACGTCTCCGACTTGAGGAAGGGGACAGCGAGGAGATCAGGAAACTGATGGAAGACCGGAAATCCCGGAGACTTGCGTCCCAGCCTCTGGATAAGCCGTCGGCAGGAAGCGTGTTCCGCAATCCGGCAGAAGTACCTGCCTGGAAACTGATCGAAGGAATCGGATTCCGGGGCAAGCGGATCGGCGGTGCCTGTGTAAGTGAGAAGCATGTCAATTTCATTGTGAATGAAGATGGTGCAACAGCCTATGATTTCATGCGTCTTGTCAATGAGATCAAAGAACAGGTCAGACAGAAATACGAGATCGAACTGCATATGGAAGTGGAGAGATTCAATTGGCATTGAACGGACCATCCCTTGACGATTTCCGCTTGCCTGAGCACGGTGTAACAGCATTGCTGAAGGAGAAGCAGAACGAAAAGGACAACTCAGCGTTTGAAAAGAGCAAACCGTTATTGTTCCGGATTGCGGTTTTCATTGCGGTTGTGATCCTGGGAATCGTCTGGTATGTTCTGCCATCCTCCCGTGTGAAGATCATATCGGTGAACGGCAACAACTATCTTCCGGCGGATTATATCAAAACCATCTCCGGTGTAACCGAGAAAAACAGGTATTATCTTGTTCTGCCGTTCCGTGTTGCCAGTAAAGTCGAGGAGGATCCGCTGATCCGCAGCTGCTCGGTGCGTCTGCTTCCGCAGAATATCATACGCATTACAGTAGAAGAGGAAGAGCCGCTGGGATACCGTTATACGGATCAAGGTCCGGTCATTCTTCTCGGCAATGAACAGATCGTGCAGATGACATCGGAGTATCTGCCGATCATCGGACGTCTGCCGTATATTGAAGGTTTTGAGGAGGAAGACCAGACGCGCAAACTGATTACGGCTCTGAAAAAGATCGACCGGCTGATGCTTGAGGAGATCACAGAGATCCGGCAGTATCCGCTGTCCTATGATCCGGAAGCCATGGAACTGCAGATGCGTGACGGCAGCTATTTCTTCACCAACTACTATTCCGTGGAGGCTGTCAACAGCTATCACGATATCTATGTACGGATGAATGACCACAGTCAGTGCATCTACGCGGATACTTCCGCTGACAGAGCGTATTCGGGTGTCTGTCCTTGGAACTATGTACCGGTGGAACATGAATACTGGACGGATGAGAACGGCAATCTCCTGTACAATCAGTACGGTGATCCGGCGGTCAAGCATTACTATACGGACAATCAGGGACATTATTATCTGGATGATGCCGGTAACAGGATCGCTGTTCCTCTGAACGAATACAACGCCGATGTCTATGACAGTGAATTTCTGGATCATTATCTGAACGGATACTACGCTACCGGTGTGCTGATCATCCCGCCCGAACCGGAACCGGTGCCGGAAGAGGAAGTGCCGGAAGAAGAGGCAGAATATTGAGAAAACAGGCAAGTCTGTTATAATTTATAAATTGGAACAAGGAGCAGGTTTCATATGACAGTTGAGAAGAAAACGAGTTATGGGAACATCACGGTTTCCGAGGAAGCAATTGCGTCATTGACAGGTGAGATCGTTGCGGAATGCTACGGTGTTGTCGGCATGGCATCCAGGAAACTCCTGAAAGACGGTCTTGCTGTGATCCTCCGCAAGGAGAATTACGCCAAGGGAGTTGTTGTCAGCAGAAGTGCTGCAGGTCTTGTGATCGATGTGTATATCATTGTCATGTTCGGTGTCCGGATCTCTGAAGTCGTTTCCGAGACACAGAAGAAGGTCAAGTACGTTCTGGAAAAGACATTGGGCGAAGAAGTCGCTGCCGTGAACATCTATGTACAGGGTGTTGAGGGCATAGAATAAAGAGGCTGAATTATGGATAAGATAAATGGTGCTGTCTTCAAGCAGATGCTGGAGAGCGGCTGCAACAATCTGAACAACAGGAAAGATGAGATCAACGCACTGAATGTGTTTCCGGTGCCGGATGGTGATACAGGAACGAACATGTCCCTGACATTCTCAAACGGTATGTC
>JAFWJP010000079.1 GCA_017514645.1 Solobacterium sp.
CCGGGCATATGCCCTCCGATTTCTTCAATGATAGACAGGGTTTCTTCGGTTAGTTCAAAATTCTTCCCGACCATGATGTCCTCCATTATCGTCGTGATCCGTTAATCCCGAATCAGGTTTTCCAGAGTTTCGTACAGCGTATCCGGCTGAACGGGCTTCGACAGGTGGGCATTCAGACCCGCCTGCATGCTGCGCTGCACGTCTTCATCAAAGGCGTTGGCAGTCAGCGCGATGATGGGGATGCTCCGCGCATCCGGCCTGTCCATGGCACGGATCGCCCTGGTCGCTTCCAGCCCGTCCATCTCAGGCATCCGCATATCCATCAGGATAGCGTCATAATACCCCGGCTCATGTTCTTCGAACTTCTCCACCGCGATCTTTCCGTTCACGGCGAGATCCGCTTCCATCTCCCGCATCTGCAGCACCATCATCATAATCTCTGCGTTGATCTGAACGTCTTCTGCGAGCAGGATCCTGCGTCCGGTCAGATCGGCTTTGTTCGCTCCCTTCTTCGCATTCAGACCCTTTCGCTTCATCGCTGCCTTAAACTCTTCCATGACTGTCGCAGCGAACAATGGCTTCGGAATGAAGCTGTCCACACCCGCCTGAACGGCCTCTTCCAGAATGTCATCCCAGCTGTAGGCTGTCAGAATGATGATTGCCGATTCGCCTCCACCGATCTCACGGAGTCTCCGGGTCGTCTCCACACCGTCCATCTCCGGCATCTTCCAGTCTACCAGGATCAGATTGTAGGGATCCATCCTTGCGTGGCGCAGACGGACCATCTCGATGGCTTCCTGCCCGGAACCGGCGATTTCCGTAGCGATCCCAACCTTTTCGAGCACCAGTTTCGCATGCTCACAGGCGTAAGGCTCATCATCCACGATCAGAACGGTCATCTCATCCGGAAGGATCTCCGCATCATCTCCATCGACATCTTTCCTCTCGGAATCCATCAGCGTGACTGTGACTGTAAAGACGGAACCTTTCCCCTTTTCGCTTTCCACTACGATGTTACCGTTCATCATTTCCACGATGCTCTTCGTGATTGAAAGGCCCAGTCCGGAAGAACCGTATTTGTTAGTGGTAGAGGAATCCTCCTGACTGAAGGTGTCGAAGATGTGCGGCAGATATTCCTGACTCATTCCGATTCCGGTATCCGCGATCCGGAAGCTGAGGGTCGTCAGATCGTTCATCTGTACCTTCCGGCTGACCGTGAGACTGATCTCTCCACCTTCCGGCGTAAACTTCACCGCGTTGCCCAGGATATTGATCAGCACCTGGCGAAGTTTCATATTGTCTCCGATATAATAGTCATCCACTTCACCCTGAATATCGCACCGATACTCCAGTCCCTTGTCGACGCACTGCCCGCTGAACATGGTGTTGATGGCTTTCAGCAGATCCCGGAAGGAGAACTCCTCATTCTTGAGTATCATCCTGCCGGATTCAATGCGGCTCATATCCAGAATGTCATTGATCAGTTCCAGCAGATGTTCGGC
>JAFWJP010000080.1 GCA_017514645.1 Solobacterium sp.
CAAGAGCAATGAGAGCGTTTACAGCATCCTAAAGGACCGTCAGGTTCGCAATGTGCTGATCATGTTCTTCATCTACTCCCTTGCCGGCACCACAAACAACACATATTTCGGCAACTATTCGCAGTCGCTTGGCGGCACGCTCACCATGATCGGCATAGCGCATGCGATACTCGGCTTCTCCGAATTCCCGTTCCATCTGGGTCCTGGAAAGAGATGGCTCGAACGCATAGGGCTGGAACGCTCCATGGTCATGGTGCTCCTTGTCGGGACATTCCGCTGGACGGTCTGCGCGCTTACCAACAACGCCACCGTTCTCATGTGGACGATGGTGCTAAACGGCGCGATGCTGGTGCCCATAATCATCGGTATGTCCAAGTTCCTGTTTGAGCATGCTCCGGAAGGACTCAAGGTATCGGCTCAGACATCGCTGAGATCCACTGTATCGGTCATAGCAATGCTTCTTGCGGACTTCGGAGGCAGCGCGATCTTCCACTTCATCGAGAAAAGCGGTCTCAACCCATACAAGGGAATGTACGCACTGATGGTCCCGCTGAGCTTTGCAGGCGCAATGATAGGCCTGTTCTCTCTCAGGAAGAGAGAAGCTGAGACCAAGGAAGAAGTCACCGGATAAGCTTAAGCATCACGGAATCTGCATTACGGATCCGGTCATTACCGGATCCGTTTCTTTTTTCCGTACTTCTCAGCACTTTAGTCTGATAGTATAATGACTGCAATACGCGGGATGTCCCGCGAGACCGTAAGAAAGGTGTGACATTAACATGCAGCTGATAGAATCAGTCAACAGTTTTCTCAACAACATAGTGTGGGGATGGCCTACAATGATCCTCCTTGTCGGAACAGGCATATATCTTTCCGTCAGGATGGGCATGCCTCAGGTCACCAGATTCCGCACCATGATGGATACATGCCTCACCAGCCGGGGAGAAGGGTCCTCCAAAGGTTCCGTAAATCCCCTGCAGGCCTTGGCGACTGCGCTGGCTGCCACTGTCGGCACCGGCAACATCGTCGGATGTTCCGGCGCTATAATATCCGGCGGTCCCGGAGCAGTTTTCTGGCTCTGGATCAGCGGCATCTTCGGGATGTGCACGAAATTCAGCGAAGTCACCCTCGCTGTGAAGTATCGCAGAAAGAACGACGCCGGCGAGAACGTAGGCGGGCCAATGTACTATATAACCGACGGCCTCGGAAAGAACTGGAAATGGCTGGCCGTCATATTCGCAGTAGCAGGTACTGTAGCTTCCTTTGGAATAGGATGTCTCAGCCAGATCAGCTCAATGACCACGGCGATCAATACCGCCATCACGGCATTCGTACCCGGCGCCGCTGATCATACAGATACCATCTCACTGGTGATCGGGATCACTGCAGCCATAGTTCTCGGGCTCGTGATCATAGGAGGTATCAGACGTATCGCGCTTGCCGCTCAGACTCTGATCCCGGTAATGAGCGTCATCTATGTAGTCTGCTCAGTCATAGTGATCCTGGCACATATCACTTCCCTGCCCGCAGTTCTGGCTTCCATATTCAAAGGTGCCTTCTCACCCAAGGCAGTCATCGGCGGAGCAGTGGGCATCACACTCAAGAACGCCGTAAGCAGCGGTCTAGGCCGCGGTCTCTTCTCCAACGAAGCTGGACAGGGATCAGCCCCCATCGCGCATGCAGGAACCAGCACGGAAGAGCCTGTGAAGCAGGGCCTCTTCGGGATGTTCGAGGTATTCTTTGATACGATTGTGATCTGCACTCTGACGTGTCTTGCGGTGCTGATGAGCGGTGTCGGCATAGAATATGTAACAGGAGACAAGAACGTCCTGCCGATCGATGCATTTGCTACTGTATTCGGTGATAAGTTCGGAAGTCTTTCCGTCGCGGTATCTCTGCTTCTGTTCGCTTTCACCACCATGATCACATGGTCACTTTACGGTGTCAGATGTCTTGAGTTCCTTACTGGAAGCAGCAGATTCTCCGGAATATACAAGGTCATCTTCATTGCAGCCGTAGTCTACGGCGCAACCGTTCCGCTCGGACTGGCTTACCGG
>JAFWJP010000003.1 GCA_017514645.1 Solobacterium sp.
CGGTCAGGTCTTCCGTACAGGTTACTTCCTGTACATCATGTGCCCTGCAGGCACCGATGATCATCTCCTCGATTCCCAGGAACGGCAGACGGCCTTCCCGGAATGCCAGGTTCGCTTCTTCGTTTGCACCGTTCATCACGGCAGGAAGCGTACCTCCCCGCCTGCCGGCTTCATAGGCCAGCGCAAGGAGCGGATAGCGCTCCGTATCCGGATGGTGAAAGTGCAGTGTACCGATCTCTGCCAGATCGAATTCATGGTCCTGCTGAAGATCCAGACGCTCCGGCCATGTCAAGGCATACTGGATCGGCAGACGCATATCCGGGCTGCCAAGCTGAGCAATAAAGGAATGATCCCGGTATTCGACCATGGAATGGATCATGCTTTCATCATGCATAAGAACGGTGATCTGTTCATACGGAAGATCAAAGAGGTAATGAGCCTCCATGACTTCAAATCCCTTGTTCATCATCGTAGCGCTGTCAACCGTAATCTTGGCACCCATCGACCAGTTGGGATGGGCAAGTGCCTGTTCCACGGTCACGTCCTTCAGCTGTGCACGTGTACGGTTCCGGAACGCTCCGCCGGAAGCCGTGATAATCAGCCGCGCCACATCGGAAGCACGGTTGCCCTGCAGGCACTGGAAGATTGCGGAATGCTCACTGTCGATCGGCAGAAGCTTCCTTCCTGTTTCCGCAAGAGCCTTCCGTACCAGTTCTCCTCCGACCACCAGCGTTTCCTTGTTCGCCAGCGCCACGTCATGACTGCTGTACAAAGCGTGCATGGTCGGTACAAAGCCGGCAAATCCCACAAGCGCATTGACCAGGACATCGTAGTCCTCGGATTCACTCAGGGCAATCAGACCTTCCTCTCCCCAGAGAACCTTCTTTCCGGGATACTCCTTCTGCAGCATCCGGCAATCCTCTTGACGCTCAACGGCAAATACCGGAACATCAAATGTACGCAGGATATCCCGGCACTTCTCAATATTCTTTCCGACACCGAATGCCTTCAGTTCAAACCGGTCGGGATGCTGAAGAATGACATCCAGCGTCTGTACACCGATCGAACCGCTGGCACCCAGCAGTACAAGTTTCTTTTTCATAGGATCCCCCTCAGCGCCATCAGACCATTGAAGACCATCAGGCAGAACAGCAGGCTGTCGATCCTGTCCAGAACACCTCCGTGACCGGGCAGAAGATTGCTGTAGTCCTTGATTCCGTAATACCGCTTGAAGATGCTGAAGGCCAGATCACCGACCATGGATACCGGCGGAAGGACCGCACAGCACAGCACGATCAGACGGAACGGCAGATCGATGTGTGCAAAGTACGCAAACAGCGCGCTTCCCAGAATACCGCAGAGATATCCTCCCGCAGCACCTTCCCAGGTTTTGTTCGGTGAGATCCTGGGAATCATTTTGTGTCTGCCGAACAAGGAACCGAACAGCCATGCGCCGGCATCGCACAGATAGCAGGCAAGCCCGACAAACAGGACATATTTCCATCCCTGTCCATCCGTATACATCCTCAGAAGACCCCTCGCCCCCTGGGCGATGATCATGCTC
>JAFWJP010000081.1 GCA_017514645.1 Solobacterium sp.
CATGCGCGCGGTGCACGGAACCGAAAGCATCTTCAACGAACAGATCGCCCAGACCTGCCCAGTACTTTGCCAGTTCCGGAGCATTCTTTGTTTCGCCCGGTTCATAACGGGTGTTCTGAACCAGCAGGATCTCGCCGTCCTTCAGTTCGGCCACAGCCTTCTCCAGTTCTTCCCCGCGGGTAGCGGCGGAGAAGTAAACCGGCGCACTCTGCAGAGCCTTCAGCGGCTCCACAACAATAGCCATGTCATTCTTCAGTTTGTCTTCGTCTATCTTGATCTTCCCGAGATGGCTCAGCAGGATCACCTTTGCGCCATGTTCAGTCAGATAGTTGATGGTCGGCAGGGCAGCCCGGATCCGATTGTCATCCGTTACTGCGGTGCCTTTGTGGGGAACATTGAAGTCCACGCGGACAATAACCTTCTTGCCCTGAACATCAAGTTCCCTGATTGTACGTTTAGCCATAAAAATCGCCTCCTGTATATCTTTTATCGCCCGAGCATCTGATCGTACAGCTGCTCATAGAGCAATGCGCTCTTTTCCCATGAAACATCCGTTGCAAAGGCACTGCTGACCAGTGCATCCCAGCCTTCCGGATTATCATAATACTGCTTCAGCGCATAGTTAATAGTATAAACCATATCGTCTGCGTTGGCGGTATAAAAACTGAAGCCGTTGCCGTCGCCTGTATACTGGTTGAACGGTCTGACCGTATCCCGCAGGCCGCCTGTTTCACGGACCAGCGGCAGGGTTCCGTAACGCATCGATACCATCTGGCTGATCCCGCACGGTTCATACAGTGACGGCATCAGGAACAGGTCGGAACCGGCATAGATGCGGTGTGCCAGGTCTTCGTTGTACCCCTGGTAGTAGACTGCCCTGCCCCTGTATTCGTTTTCCATCCAGCGGAAGGCGCTTTCGGCAGCCTCCTCACCGGTGCCCAGGATTACCAGCTGGACATTGGCGCTCATGATCTCCCGGAGCTTCTGGGAAATCAGATAGACACCCTTCTGTTCCGTCAGCCGGGACACCATGCCGATCAGGCAGGTATCCGGCAGGATCTCCAGTCCGAGTTCCTTCTGCAGGGCCGCCTTGTTGGCAGCCTTGCCGGTTTTCCATGTTTTCGGGCCGTAGTTCTTGGCCAGCCGGCGGTCCGTCTGCGGATCCCACTCGACGGTATCAATACCGTTGGTAATGCCCCACAGGTCTTCCCGTCTGTACCGCAGAATCTCATCCATCCGCTCGCCGTACTGGCTGGTCAGGATTTCCGAGGAGTAGGTCGGCGATACGGTCGAGATCTTGTCGGCGTAGACCAGCGCAGTCTTCAGGAAACTGATGCCGTTGTCAAAGCGGGTTGAACCGTTGTCGAAGTAATAGTAGTCAAGGCCCAGGCAGCTCGGCAGCATCTCCACCCCGAAATTACCCTGGAAAGCCAGATTGTGAATCGTAAAGACGTGCTTGATACGCTGGTAGCGTTCATCGCCGCCGAAACACACATGGCACAGCAGCGGTACCATGCCGCTCTGCCAGTCGTTGCTGTGGATGATGTCCGGCCACCAGTCCAGGAAGCCCAGCATATCGAGCAGGGCCCGCTGATAGAAGGCAAACCGCTCGCCGTCATCCACATATCCGTACAGCGCCCCTCGCTCAAAATATCCCTGATGCTCGATGAAATAGTAAGTCACCCCGTCCGTCACGGCCTGATAGATGGTAGCCGGCTGATTGATCAGCCATCCGGACTGCACCCGGATTCTTCCGAGCCGTTCCAGTTCACCGTAGTGACGGTCGATGATCCCCTGATAAAGCGGCAGGACAATACGTACATCATTTCCATGCTCAGCCAGCACTTTCGGCAGACTGCCGATGACATCTGCCAGACCGCCGGTTTTGATATACGGAAGGCCTTCCCCGGCCGCAAACAGAATCTTCCTGCTCATAAAAGCCTCAGATCCTGTCCCTTCTGCGGACATAGATCGGCTGCGCGTCCGTGCCTTCCAGCCGGCGCACCCGCTCTACAGTCGCATATTTGTCAACGATGGCATGATCCAGATGGGTATCCTCACCGATCACGGCATCCGCCAGAATAATACTGTCCCGGACAACCGCGCCTTCCTCGATAATGACGTTGCGGCCAAGGACGCAGCCATCCACCGTGCCCTTGATGACGCAGCCGTCAGCTACCGCGCTCTCCCTTACGGTTGCGGTTTCCGCAATGCGGGTCGGGCAGGAATCATTGGTCTGGGTATAAATCGGCCATTCCGGACGGAACAGGTCACCGGCCGCGCTGTAATCCCGCAGGCGCATGCTGGCCTGATAATACTCCGACAGGGAGTTCAGGCAGATGACCGGCGTATGTACGTTGTAGCCGCGGAAATTCATCGTCTCACAGAGATCAGCCAGGATGTCCTTGAACCAGTACAGGGAAGACGCATCAGCCGCCTTGTTGCACAGGGAGATGAACATCTTCTTGGTCATGACATACGCTTCCATGGAGATGTTGCGCGTCTTGAAATTGCCGTGGTTCTTGCCGAACGCGGTAATCCGCTTGTCCTTGTCCACGGTCAGGACATCACAGCCGAGGAACCTGGTCTTGGCATCCCGGGTAGCGGTGTACAGGACGGTAACGTCAGCGCCGCTGCTGATATGTTCATTCAGCACATCGCGGAAATCCAGGGAATAGACAAAGTAGCTCGGGGCCAGGATCACATACGGATTCGGGTCTGATTCAATGTACTGCATGTTCAGCAGGAAATTGGCTACGTCATTGTTGTAGACCGGCGACGAGAACGGCTTCTCCCCGTAGAGGATCCGCAGGCTGCCGCGTTTGGAATTGATGTTGTAGTAGGAACCGGAACCAAGGTGCTCAATCAGGTTCCGCGGTTTTTCCTTGCAGTATACCTGGACATGATCAATCCCGCTGTTGGTGAAATTACTGAGAATGAAATCAATGATCCGGTATCTTCCCATGAAGGAAACTGCCGGTACCGGACGGAAATCTCCCAGCCCGTCAATCGAGGCAGTGCTGTCTTCAAAATTAACAATTCCCAGTGCTTTCATTATTTTTCACCTCCCGCATTCTTATCGGTAATCAAAGTGACATGCTCACTGTTCTTGTCGCCGAGGACCGCCCCCGGCTTGACATGAACGTTTTCCGCGATCAGGCAGCGGGTCACCCTGGCCCCGGCCCCGATCACTGCGCCGGCCATCACCACACAGCCGTCCAGAACCGCGTTTTCTTCAATTCTGACCCGGGTTCCGATCACGCTGTTGCGCACGCTGCCGAGCACCACGCTGCCCTGCGGGATGAAGCAGTTGCACACACTGGCCTCCTCGCCGATATACTGCGGCAGGGAGTTTGTGTTTTCCGTATAGATCTTCCAGTTCGGATCACTCAGATCCAGCGGGGAATCCTCCCGCAGCAGTTCCATGTTCGCTTCCCAGAGCGAATCAACGGTTCCGACATCCTTCCAGTAGCCGCGGAAACGGTAAGCGGTAAGCCTTCTCTTATCATTCAGGAAACCTGGAATGATGTCTTTTCCGAAGTCATGGTTGGAATCCGGGTTCTTTGCATCAGCTACGAGATACTTGCGGAGTGTCTTGTAGGTGAAGATGTAGATACCCATGGATGCGAGATTGCTCTTGGGATGAGCGGGCTTTTCTTCGAACTCAACGATCATGTCGTCCTTGTTCGTGTTCATGATTCCGAAACGGGTAGCTTCCTTGAGGGAAACTTCACGTACGGCGATGGTTGCGTCCGCATTCATCTTCTTGTGGTAATCCAGCATCTTGTCATAGTTCATCTTGTAGATGTGGTCGCCTGAGAGAATGAGCACATATTCCGGATTGATGTTGTCGAGGAAATCGATGTTTGCGGTGATCGCATCAGCGGTTCCGCGGTACACTTCCAGATTCGTGTCGTCACGCTCACGCGGTGTCAGTACATAAACTCCGCCGTCGTTCGTATCGAGACCCCAGTAGTGGTCCCGTGCGACATAGGAGTTCAGTAAGACGGATTCGTACTGCGTCAAAACACCGACGGTCTGAATGTCGGAGTTTGCGCAGTTGCTGAGTGGAAAGTCGATGATCCGGTACTTGCCGCCAAAATGGACAGCCGGCTTTGCGACTTTCTTGGTCAGATCATACAGACGGGATCCGCGTCCCCCTGCAAGAATCATGGCCACCATACTGTTCGCTCTCATGATTATATTTTGCCTCCTGAACTATTAAGTAATGATAACGCTTTCATTATAACGTAATTATTTCGATTTTTTCGCAGAATTACAGCGCGGTTCCGCTCTTGCGCCGTTTTTCGTTCCCAAACGAAAACCTGATCCATCAAAGATCAGGCTCCTTGCCGGATGGTTTGTTCTGCACCGCCGGCGATGCGTTTACTGTTTTTTGTTTTTGAGATAAGCGCGAACTGCACTGATAAAATACAGGGATCCGGTGATGATTACCGTTCCATTTTCCCCTGCTTTTCGGACCGCGGTTTCGATTGCTTCCTTCCAGTCGGAGATCACGCAGCTGCCTCCGAGATGATCCGTACTGTCGGCACGGACATGCGCAAATCCGGTCGTGATCACTTCATCAAACGATTCTTCCAGCTGTTTGCGCATCTGCTGTCCCTGCTTGTCTTTCAGGGCAGAGAACACTGCGATCTTCGGACGCGGTTCTGCAGAGGATGCTTCCAAGAGTGCTTCGATCCCTTCGGGATTATGCGCCCCGTCCAGGATGATTTTTGGATGGTGCCGAATTACTTCATAGCGGCCAGGCCAGACACTGCTGTGAATGGATTCCTTTACTGCCTCGGAAGTAATGTCAATGCCGATCTCCTCTGCCGCACATAAGGAAACGGCAGCGTTGCGTTTCTGATAGGAAACCGCAGAACCCAATGTGTACCGCACCCCTTTCAGAACAAACCCGTCTTCGGTTTCGGAAAACGAATCGGGAAAGCATTTCAACGGCGCCTGCATATCCGCTGCGTATGCAGCAATCACTTCATACGCTTTTTCCGGAAGCCTGCCCAGTACAACGGGGCAGTGTTCCTTGATGATGCCGGCTTTTTCACCTGCGATCTCCTGCAGGGTATTGCCGAGAAAATTCATATGATCATAGCTGATGGAAGTAATGACCGATACAAGTGGATTGCGGATCACATTGGTCGTATCATAGCGGCCGCCCATGGAGACTTCCAGCACCGCAAGATCCACCTGTTCCTCCTGGAACCAGAGAAAACACATCATCGTGCAGATGCCTACCATACCAAGATTGCAGGCTTCGATCACATCCATATGATCATTCACATAACGCAGGAACACTTCTTCCGGGATCCACTGATCATTGATGCGGATCCGATCACGGATGTTTTCCAGATGCGGTGAGGTATACAGTCCGACCTTCGGATACTGTTTCTGGCAGATATCATACAGGAACCGGCACGTACTTCCCTTGCCGTTGGTACCTGCGACATGAACATACGAAAGGCCGTTCTGCGGATCGCCAAGCATATGCATCGCTTCCGCAAACGGCTCATAGTAAACCAGGATCGATTTTCTGCCGAGCACCCACTGCTCGGCTTCTTCGTAGGTTTCAAATCTCATAGATCTTCAATCTGCCAGCGGATCGGTTCCCTGCCGTGTTCCTTCAGGAACACATTGGCTTTCGAGAAATGCCGGCACCCGAGGAACCCGCGGTAGGCGCTCAGCGGGGACGGGTGTGCTGCCTCCAGCACCAGATGCTTTGTCCGATCAATCATCGGTGCCTTGTTCCGGGCGTTCCTGCCCCAGAGCAGGAAGACCACCGGTTCTTCTTTTTCGTTGATGTGCTGGATCACATGATCGGTAAACGTCTCCCAGCCTTTTCCCTGATGCGAATTCGCTCTGCCCCGCTCTACCGTCATCACGGTGTTGAGCAGAAATACACCCTGCTCTGCCCAGGGCATCAGATAACCGTTGTTCGGCATCCGGCAGCCGCAGTCGGTCTCCAGTTCATGATAGATGTTGATCAGGCTTGGCGGGATCTCAACCCCCGGATTGACCGAGAAACACATACCGTGTGCCTGGCCCGGTTCGTGGTAGGGATCCTGACCGAGGATCACGACTTTGACATCCGGATAGTCACAGGCCTCAAACGCACTGAACACCAGATGCTTGGGTGGATAGATCACCCTTGTTTCATACTGTTCGTGAATAAACGCTGCCAGTGTTTTGAAGTACGGCTGCTGCCATTCTTCCTGCAGCCATGGGTACCACTCGTTGTGCTTCATGATCTCCGTCCTGTCTGAGAAGCGGTCTTCTTCGAACTGGCATCTTCCTTCTTGTTGATATCGATGCCGTTGATCCAGTCCGCAATATCCTCTGCGATCTTCTCTTCGAAGTCGCCATCCTCTGTTTTCAGATCATGCCCGATATCCTCATAGCTTTTCATTGTGACATTGGAGCCCTTCTGAGTCTTCCAGCGGTTATAATCTTCTTTCAGCAGTACGATCTGATCCTCTTCTCCCTGCTGGATCAGGATCGGGATCGCCACGTAGCGCGTATAGACAAGCGCACCCATGTCCTGCCACTGGCTCCACCAGGAAAGCGGATAGCCGCCGATCATCTTCGATTCGTCTTCTTTATTCTGCAGGGCTTCCACTGCTTCATCTGCCGTCTCTTCATCGATCCAGACGGAGCGGGCAAACAGATGTGCTCCGTCATCTTCAAACGGCGCATTGATCAGCACCAGTCCGCCGGTAATTTCAAAATGCGCACGGACAAGTCCATAGCCAAGTGCCCCGGCCGCCCCGTGTCCGACATAGATGATTTTGGCAGCGTTCACCGGATAGTGTTCAAGCGAATGTACGATCGAAGCGAAGTCCTCGCTGAGTACGCTCCGGAAATCCCATCCGAATACGGATGTCAGAACCGGATCTTCCGCAAGTCTTGCGTCGAAGCGGACACTGGCAATGCCGTGTTCCGCAAGCCC
>JAFWJP010000082.1 GCA_017514645.1 Solobacterium sp.
ACCAATTCCGGGGTATCCGATACCCGCAATAAAGGCATTGAGGCAGCAGAGGGGGAATTCATTCAGTTCATCGATGCGGATGACTGGCTCCCGGCGGATTCGACAAAGCTTCTGGTACGGGCTGCGGAAGAATACAACGCAGATCTTGTGGTGGGTGATTTCTACCGGGTCGTCGGACAGAATGTGGCCAGGAAGGGCAGTATCACCATCAATAAGGTCCTGAATCAGAAGGAATACGCTGCGTGGATGATGGAAACACCGGCAGACTACTATTACGGTGTGCTCTGGAACAAGTTCTACCGCCGGAACATCATCGAGAGGTATCATCTGCGGATGGACACGGAACTGAGTTTCTGTGAGGACTTTGTGTTCAATCTGGAATATGTCCTGCGCTGTCAGAGGATCTATCCCCTGCAGGTACCGATCTATTACTATGTACGGACGGAAGGTTCCCTGGTCAGCCAGAATATGACACCGGGGCATATCATCCGCTCTAAAACAGCAGTCTATGAATACTATGACCAGTTCTTCAAGGAACTGTTTGATGAACGTCTGTATGAACAGGAACGCATGCATATTGCGCGCTATCTGATCAGTGCCGGAACGGACGGTGCGGTGATTCCGCTGATGCCGGGGACGAAGAAGCTCGGCGAGGAGAATGTACCGGTTCTGTATGATGCGGCAGACAGTCATAACCGGATCTCTTCGTCCTATTATCTGCGCAAACTGTTTGACCGTTACCTGAATACCGTGGCGCTGAAGTACGGACTGAGCCTGAAGGATGTCCAGATCTTCCACGCTCTGCAGCAGACCAATGCGTTCCGTCATCACCGGGATCTCTCCGATTACACCGGACTGTCCCATCGTCAGGTGGTGTCTTCGCTGAGAAAGCTCGGAATGGAAGGGTTCCTCCATGTTCATTTCAATCCCGATGGTACACAGGTGGAATACCTGGACCGGGCAGAACCGCTGATCGCGGATATCGAAACAGCGGAACGGGATCTGGTCAGTGCCTGTACCAAGGATTTTACAGAAGAAGAAAAAAAGACAGCGTCGGATCTGCATGAGCGGATCTACCACAATCTCAGGAGCGCTCTGGAAGGATATGAAATCTGAAGCATTACCGGCGGAGGAACAGGCAAAACTGTTTGTCGGTGAGGATAAATGGCATACGTACGGTACGGGGGACATCCGGTCATTGATGATGGCGGACGGTCCGAACGGTCTTCGTATTGAAACGGGGGAAGCTGTGGGGTTCCGTCCGGCAGTACCGGCGGTCGCCTATCCGACATTGTCGGCGCTTGGCTGTACCTTTGACAAGGAACTGATGTACCGGTTCGGGCAGGTCCTTGCCCAGGAATGTATCCGGGACGGTGTGGATATCCTGCTGGGGCCGGGCATCAACCATAAGCGCAGTCCGCTCTGCGGCCGGAACTTCGAGTATTTCTCCGAAGACCCGGTCCTTTCCTCGGAACTGGCGATCGGGTATGTCAAAGGACTGCAGGACTGCGGTGTTGCGGCATGTGTAAAGCATTTCGCGGGCAATTCCCGGGAAACCGGACGACTGGTGCAGGACAGCATCATTGATGAGCGTACATTGTTTGAACTGTATCTGTATCAGTTTGAACGTGCGGTGAAGCAGGCGCGCCCCTGGTCGATCATGGCTGCGTACAATCTGCTGAACGGGGAGTACTGCTGTGAGAACGAAACGCTGCTCAGGGAGATCCTGAGGCGGCAGTGGGGCTATGATGGTACGGTGATATCCGACTGGGGAGCAGTCAGTGATCCGCTGAAAGCAGCACAGAACGGACTCAATGTCGAGATGCCCGGTCCTGATCACGGAACATCGGATGTTCTGCTGGAAGGTCTGCAGAACGGTCAGCTGGCGGAAACTGTATTCCGGGAGAATACAGAGACGCTCCGCAGGTTTGCGGAACGGTGCAGTCATCCGAAGAAGAACGAGAAGGATATCGATCACTTTGCGTTTGCGCAGGAACTGGCTGAGCGCAGTGCTGTGCTGCTGCGGAATGAAGGCAGCCTGCCGCTGAAGAAAGAGAAGACAATTGCCGTCATCGGTGCGTTTGCGGAAACACCGCGGTATCAGGGTGCCGGCAGCAGTAAGGTAAACTGTCTGTCGGTGGACAGTCTGCGGGAGGCACTGAACGAGGACGGTATCACATACATCTACGCGAAGGGTTTCCAGCCGGACAGCGATGAAAGCGATCCGGTACTGATCCGGGAAGCGATGGATGCGGCACAGAAGTGCGATCAGGTCGTACTGATGCTCGGTCTGCCGGACGGCAAGGAGGCAGAAGGTTTTGACCGGGAGACCATGGCTCTGCCGGAGAATCAGAATCACCTCGTGGAACATCTGCTGCAGGTCAACCCGGATCTGACCGTTGTACTGCAGTGCGGATCTCCGGTGCTTCTGCCCTGGGCGGACAAAGTACAGGCGATCCTGCTGATGTATCTGTCCGGGTGCCGCGGGGGACATGCGCTGAAGCGGCTGCTGTTCGGAGAAGCGGTACCTTCCGGAAAGCTGGCAGAGACCTTCCCGCTTGCGGATGAAGATGTACCGTGCGCACCGTATTATACCGATGATCTTCTGCAGGCACAGTACCGGGAGGGCATCTTCAGCGGCTACCGGTATTACAGTACGTTTGAAAAGCCGGTACGGTATGTGTTCGGACACGGCCTGTCCTATACGTCATTCCGCTATGATGATCTGCAGGCAGACGCAGATGAATCCGGTCTCCATGTTCATGTAACGCTGACCAATACCGGAATGTATGCCGCAAGGGAAACCGTGCAGATCTATACATCCCTTCCGACCAGCCGGATCGTACGTCCGGTGATCGAACTGAAGGGATTCACACCGGTCTTCCTTGAACCCGGGGAAACCAGGACGGTTTCCATCGACATTCCGCAGGAAGACCTGATGTACTACGATACCGGTGTTCATCAGAGACAGCTGGAAGAAGGAAACTATACGGTATATGCCGCATCATCCAGCGATGATCTCCGGCTGTCTGCATACATTCATCTTGACGGAACGGAGACACCGTATTCCGTACTGAAAAAGGAAATCGCGGAAACGGAGGAAGCCTTTACGGAACTGCTGGGTTATCCGCTTCCGGTGGAACGGAAAGCACATC
>JAFWJP010000083.1 GCA_017514645.1 Solobacterium sp.
AGATGAAGATCAGAGTGTTACATTACCGCAGAGTGTATATAAACTGCACTATGATTTTACCGGCTGGAATACTAAGCAGGATGGATCCGGTACGCATTACGAGCCGGGTCAGGTGATAGATACTGTCACAGATCTTGTTGGCTACGGTAACAGTATCACGCTGTACGCTGAACTGATTCCTTCCAATATGAGAAACTACAGGGTAGAGCACTGGCAGGAAGGCGGCGATTTCGGCTGGTATTACCGTAAGGAAACAGAATACCTGAAGGGTGATTATACAGCTCCGGTTACACCTGCCGTGAAGGAATATGAAGGCTTCCGGATGCCGGAAGCGCAGACGGTCACGATTGCTGAAGATGACAGTACAGTGGTCAAGTATTACTACGACAGATGCCGTTACTATGTAGCGTTTGACGGAAACGGTGCAACATCCGGCCAGATGAAACCGATGATGATGTCCTTTGTCAATCCGGCTTACCTGCGGATGAATGTCTTCCAGAAGAAGGGAGCAGTCTTCACGGGCTGGAATACGGAACCGGACGGAAGCGGTACGGCTTACAGCAACGGCCAGAGCATCAACAAACTGACGGATGTGGATGATGAAATAATCACTTTGTACGCACAGTGGCAGGAGATTCCGAATGAAGAACTGACGCCGTCAAACGGTGTGATCTACGTTACCTGCAAGGCCGATGAGACCATTGTTCTGCCGGGTCTGCCCGACGGTACAACATATACAATCGAGGAAGTGGACGTACCAAATGGCTGGACGCTGCAGACGACGGATCATATCAACGGTACGATCGTAGCCAACCAGACGAAGCAGGAGACTGTTACGAACAAATATGCGGCGGAAGGCGAGATCGTTCTGGAAGCGCATAAGCGCATGGAAGACGGATCACTCAGTGAAGGACAGTTTACGTTTGAACTGCTCGACAGTGGTCATAATGTGATCGATACGAAGGCAAACGGTACAACAGATACGGAACCGTATATCTACGACGATGAGGGAAATACAATGGAGAATCCGTATGCCGGTACTGCGCCTGTTGTGTTTGATGCGCTTACCTTTACAGAGAACGATATCGGCAGAACGTATACGTATTACATCCGTGAAACAGCGGGTGATGACGCGAAGGTGCAGTATGACGGACATGAGGAAACCATCAGGGTCAGGGTCAGCGACGGCGGACACGGCAATCTGGTGACAGATGTGACGTATGATGGCGATGGTGCATTGTTCACCAACCGCATGAATCCTACGTCCATGGTCATCAGAAAGACAACCGTGAATTCACCGGACGACAATGAAGAATTTACCTTTACGCTGGATCTGAAGGACCCGGAGGGGAATGCATTGAGTGGTTCATATCAGGCAAGAAAGTACCTTCAGGATTATGAAGTCACTGAACAGATGACCGATGTTACGGAATACTCGCATACGTCCAATATCGATGATGAAGGGAATGCACACGGAACCTATGATGAATATCTGAGCGAGAATGATATCGTGACGATTGATGGCGCAGACCGCCTTCATGTCAAAGTGTGGTTTTCAACGGAAAGCACGTCCTATGACTGGCTGGCGATCTACCCGGCTGGAATCACACCGACGGAGGACAACTACAATGAGGCGAGCATCTCCGGCGGTAAGCTGGGCAACGGCCGCAGCAGTACACGTCCGGTTGAGGAATCCTATATCCGGGAATACGATGTGGAAGGTGATACCGTACAGTTCTTCTTCCGCAGTGACAGCAGCGTGAACTACTACGGTTACTATGCGGTCATTACGGCGGAGGCGCTCCGGATGGTGGAGTCCGGCTATGAGGATATGACGGTTTCTTCCGGTGATACGTTCACTCTGAAGGATGGTGAGTACATTGTCATCGAAGGTCTGCCCAACGGTGCGGCATACACAGTAACGGAAGCACCGAAGGAGAACTGGACATTGACGGATGTATCCGGTGATACCGGTACGCTGAAGTCCGGTGAAAGAGCCGAGGCAGCGTTCACCAATACCTATGAGAAGCAGGTTGACATGACAGCCGTAATCAAGGCTGAGAAGAAGGTCACCGGCGGCATCATCAACACAGATGATCATTTCGAGTTTGAACTTCAGACAGAGGGCGGAATCGCGCTCCAGACGAAGACCGTGGATGAGACCGGCGGAAAGACCAGTTCCGTCACATTCGACCCGATTCAGTATACCCAGGAGGATATCGGAAAGACGTTCACCTACTACATCGAAGAAAAAGAAGGGGCGGACGAAAACATCATCTATGACCGTACGCTGTACAAAGTCGAAGTCAGTGTCGATGAAACCGGCACACATGTCGTATACAAGACGATTGCTCCATCGGAGGACAGTGAAGACGGATATGCCGAAGTGGTTGTCGAAGGTGTACCGGTATTCACCAACCAGAAGCTTGGGGAAGAGGTCACGGTGACAGCATCCAAAGCCTGGACAAACACGGACGGAAGTACAACACCGCCCGAAGGGGCTTCGGTAACATTCACCCTGCTTGCAGACGGTGAGGAGACGGATTACAGCGTTACGCTTGACGGTACTGTGGATGAAGAGCCGGAGGAAGCAGGCGGCTATGAGAAGGAAGCCTGGGTGGCTGAATTCACGGGGATGCCGGTATCCCGGATTGAAGAAGCCGGTACAGAGGTCCTGATCAACTACACTGTGAAGGAGACCGGTACCTGGCAGGACTATCAGCCCGATAAGGAAGAAGTCTCCGACGGCGGTACGATCACCAACAAGAAGACAGCCGCAGACTGCAGTGTGGTCCTGCAGGCGAGGAAGAAGGTCGTCGGTGGAACGATCGAAGCGAAGGATGATTTCCGCTTCATGCTGGAAAGCGAAGACGGTACGGTGCTGCAGACGAAGATGGCGGACAAGACCGGCACTGCAGACAGTCTGATCACGTTCGATGAGATCAAGTATGATGCGGATGATACCGGCAGGACCTACACGTATTACATCCGGGAAGTCAAGGGCAGCGACGGGAACGTCGTGTATGATACCCGTACGTACAAAGTCGAAGTAACGATCAGTGAAGAAGGTGCGAAGACGGTGTACATGGACGAAAAGGGGACAGTGATAAACGGTCTGCCGCAGTTCGAAAACAAGAAGAAGACAACACCGCCTGAGGAACCCCCGAAACCGACGCCCACACCGACACCGCCGGCAACGACACCGAACACGGGAGACGATGCGAGGACAGGGCTGTATATGGCAACAGCGGGAATCTCATTCATATTGATGATCCTTTGTCTGCTGGCATTGATCAGGGACAGAAGACAGGAGAAACGATCCTGAAGAGGATAACACAGCATAAACAGAGAAAAAGACCGGTTGAACCGGTCTCAGGAACGATCCGCGAACCAGGTGTCCACGGGTCGTTTTCTTCCGGACTGCTTTGTCCGTGCTGCCAGTGCTGCCCAGACATGTCTCTGAAGCTCTTCTTTCAGATACGGAGTCAGCCGTTCCGTATCGGCATCCAGGTGCCAGCTGTAGTCAGAGTGCCTGTACAGCAGGGTGATCCGTTCGGCACCGCCGTTGTTCCAGCGGATCTCAATGTTGGTCCTGTTCAGTCTGATCTGTGTGATTTTCATAAAAAACCTCTCTTTCCATTCCGGCAGACGCAAAGACCCCGTCTGCTGTCCTGTACTCTGAGAGGTTTTCAATTGCAGTAACTATAATACCTGATTTCTGCGGTACTTCAAGTCCTAAGCGATGATATCGCCGGTTGCGGTATCCATGACACCGATATCTTCCAGGGTGATGGGATCCGCGCATTCCGGACAGAAACGAGGAATGGCAGGTCCGTCGATGAAGGCACCACAGTGTGCGCAACGGATGAAGCAGACATACCGTTTTGCCGGTGTTTCTGCCGTGGCTGCCAACGGTGTCTCAATC
>JAFWJP010000010.1 GCA_017514645.1 Solobacterium sp.
CAGTGAATACTGTCAGAGATGTTTCCGCCTGATCCACTATGATGATCCGGTCTTCTCCATGCGGGAAGGCATTGATCCGGATGAGGTGATGGCAAGGGTCGAAGAACTGGACGCGGTGGTTGTCTGGGTGGCGGATCTGTTTGACTTTGAAGCCGGGATGATTCCCGGTCTGGCCAGAAGAATGGCCGGAAAGGATATCATTCTGGTCTGTACGAAGCGGGATCTTCTGCCGGAAGGACAGAATGACGCGAAGATTGCCGGGTTTGTGTTCCGCAGGCTGAAGGAAGCCGGAATATCCGTACGGAAGCTGATCTTCAGTGAACAGAGGAATCCGGACTGTGCGGAAGAGGTCAGGAATGCTGTAAGAGAACTGTCGGCAGGACGTCCGGCTGTTGTCATCGGAAAGGCCAACGCAGGCAAGAGTACGCTGCTCAATGCGCTGATGGGAGAGAAGGTCCTCACGAGCAGTCGCTATCCGGGTACGACGCTGGATTTCAACCGGATCATGATCGACGGGATCGAGTATATCGATACACCGGGGATCGAGATTGCCGGCAGTATGCTCAATGTGCTGGAGGAGTCCGATCTGAAGACCGTACTTCCGGTACGTTCCGTCAAGCCGCAGATCTTTCAGCTGAAGGATGATCAGTGCTTCACGATCGGCGGACTGGCCCAGATTTACCTCTACGGGTGTCAGAAAGGGACGGCGGTGTTCTACCTCAGTGAGCGTCTGCTGCTGCACAGATCAAAGGCGGAACGCGGAGAAGATCTGTGGACAAAGCACCTCGGTGCAGATTTCGTACCCGTACCTGCCACGGCTGAATTCAGCGGAAAAGCTGTACGGAAACAGTTTGAGAAGGAAGATATCGTGATTGAAGGACTGGGCTGGGTCTGTGTATCCGGCCGGATCTCATCCATCGGCGTCAAGGTGCCGAAGGGTGTCAATGTTACGTTCAGAGAGGCTATGATATGAAACTGACAGGAAAACAGAAACGTTATCTGCGGGGGCTGGCGTCCACGCAGAACGCCATGTTCCAGATCGGCAAGGACGGTCTGAGCGACAATCTCATCTACATGGTGGATGATGCGCTGCGTGTCCATGAACTGATCAAGATCCGGATCCTGCGCACGGTGGCGGAAGATCCGAAGGAACTGGCATTTGATCTGGCAATGAATACGAAGAGTGAACTGGTGCAGATCATCGGTCACAACATTGTTCTTTACCGCCGGGCAAAAGAACCGAGGATCCTGCTTCCGTGAACAGGATCGGTATTCTGCGCGGACGGTTCGATCCGCTGACGGAACGGGAACTGGAATACGCAAAAAACCTGCGCAGGCAGTATCGTCTGGATCTGCTGATCCTGAAAGCTGAGGGTGAAGGCGTTCTGGGGCTTTCTGAACGGGAAGCACTGCTGAAACAGGCGTTGTATCCGTACCGCCGTCTTGTGTGCGGAAACGATGTTTCCGGGGCTGTGATCGATGCTGTCTGTGAAGAGATGGATGAAGAAGCGGTACGGACAGGATCGTTCCGCCTTGCCGCCCAGGGAATCCGGAAGGCCCTGGTTGAGAAGGGATACTATCTGGATGCTGTGCTGGATCATCAGTGCAAGGCTTCACGGGCCGCGCATTCGCGGGCCGTGGCTGATCTCTGCCGGGAGATCGCGGAAGCGGTCGGCGAAGACGCGGAACTTGCATGGCGTACAGGAATGCTGCATGATATAACCAAGAACAGACCGGAGGAATGGGGCAGAAGGATTCTTGAAGTCCATGATCCTCTTCTGCTGGCCATGAGTCCCAAGGTATGGCATGCCTCCACGGCAGTCGTATGGCTGCAGCAGGAAATGGGGATCTGTGACAGGCGGATGCTCAATGCGATCCGGAATCATACGCTGGGACTGGGCAAAGGTGTTCTGGATCGTATTCTCTACGTAGCGGACAAGTGTGAACGGACGCGGGGATATGATGCAGAGAAGGAGATCGCGCTGACGAAACAGTCACCTGCCGCAGGTGCAGCCCTGGTCTATGAAGAATCAGCGAAATACCGGATGAACAAGGGGGAAGTGAAATGACGGAATTCGAGACATTCGTTTGTGAAACATTGTCCAAGAAACTCGGTGAAAACATCGTTGTGATTGATATGCGTACGGTAAGTCCGTTTACGGACAGCTTTATTCTGACAACGGCACGCAATGTCCGTCATGCGGCAAGTCTGGCGGATGAAACGGAACGCGAAGTGCTGAAACACGGCGGTCAGGTCAGAAAAAAAGAAGGTGCGGAAGGAAGCACCTGGATCCTGCTGGATCTGTATGAAACCGTTGTACACATCTTTACGGAAGAAGCCAGAATGCAGTACCGTCTGGAGAATCTGTGGGCAGACCGGCCGAGCGAACGGTATACGGAACCGGGAGAATGACTTCCATGGAAGTCATTTTTTTATTTGAAAAGACACCGGTCAGGAAGCCGGTGTCTCAATGATCTCTTCTTCTTTGGTATCGTAGATGCCGTTCTGGCGCAGCCACTGCTTGAGTTCGAATACGGACAGCGGCTGACTGCTGTTCCAGGACAGCGTACTGTCGAGGATGATCTTTCCGTCTTCGACATGACAGCGTACAAATCCGGGATAATCATCGATCTGCCAGTCTTCCTTCAGTTTGTTCAGGCTGAATGATTCATCCAGTTCCGTTACATCGATGTATTCAAAGAGCTCTGACATGTTGATGCCTGTATCAAGTTCAACGGTGCGCATGACGGTATTCTCCATGTAGATGCAGTCCGTATTCTGCGGGGAGCAGAAAAAGTAGTAGTGGATGGCAGCTGCACCGCTGTTGAGGGTATAGTTCTCAGCGGAAGAATAGTCTATGACTGTTGTATTCAGTGTTGTTTCGGATACTTCTTCGGTCTCGGGTTCAAACAGTTTGAAGCCGACAATGAATGTACTGTAGACCATC
>JAFWJP010000084.1 GCA_017514645.1 Solobacterium sp.
ATATCCTCCCCTACAAAAAAAGAGCACCAGACGGGAATCGAACCCGCGTGTTCAGCTTGGGAAGCTGACATTCTGCCATTGAACTACTGGTGCGTGTACGTCTATTATACACGAAATCCGGTGAAGAAAACAGGAGGATCAATCCTCCTGCTTCGTTACTGTAAACTTCCGGGTTTCAACACTCCGTACTGTCTTTTCTGCTGTCTTCTTTGCAGGTTTCTTACGGGCGGCCTTTTTCTTCGGCTCTGCCTGCTTCTTTTCTGCTTTGCCTTTTTTCTTTGCGGTTTTCGGCTTTTCCTTCTTCACTTCTTCCTTTCTGGCAGGTTCCCTGCCCGTTTTCACAGAAGACGGTTTGAACTCCGTACCGTTCTCCCTCGTCCAGGCAGAGGTATTGTCTCCGCCTCTGTGCAGAAGGAACTGTGCTGCTGTATTCAGATCTCTGAAGATATAGTTCTTGTCAAACTGGATCCGGCCTCCCTCATCCTCCGAGAGAATGCGCAGTGCCAGCATATCGGAATACTGCTGCTGCATCGCCTTCATTTCCTTGGGCTTGTAGGATTTCATCTTTGTGCCTGCCAGGATCTCAATGGAAGACGCGTTGTGATAGACCGCCTTGGCATTGACACTCGGAGATGTCAGGACAATGATATTGTCCGCTTCCTGGATCGTTGCCTGTCCCGCTTTATACGGATAGATCCGCAGGATCTCATTGATCATCCGGTCGGTACGTTCTTCGATTTCCCGCTGTGTCCAGATGTCTTTGTTCAGAACTTCATTGTTCATGCGGATGTGCATGGTCTTTGAAAGAATGCTCTTCTTGAAACTGAAATCCTGGTTTCCCATACGGGTATTGTCATATTCTGCGCAAAGTGTCAGGTTTCCGAGCATATTTGCGTATCTGGCATACTCGTCTTCATCCTTGAGACCGGTCGCTTTCCGCCAGTATTCATTGGGGCTCTGCGGCATGATATGCTCGATATTCAGCACGCTCATATCCACAGCAGCGCTGGTCCTGTACAGTTCGATCCGTTCCAGAACAGTACGGATACCCAGCAGTGAATACGCGTTGATCTCCTTCAGCTGTGCCCTCAGCTGTTCATCCGTCGGCATGGCCAGCGCCTTGCCGCGGTTGTAATTGATCAGTGCGACCTTGGTAAGCTCATATACATTGCGCTTTGTTCCGGATGCGCCCGTCTTCACCGATCTCAGCAGCTGCGGGAAATACCGGTTCAGCTGACCGTTGTCATGTCCCATCAGCGCACGTCTCGTCAGATAGGAATCAATCAGCCGGATGATATTCACCAATGTCTTCGCATCCACCCTTCCTTCATCGTAAAGGGCGTACATCGCCATCAGGAAGGGTGCCGGTGTCTTTACACCGCTTCTGCGGAAGTCGGCCAATGCTTCCTCTACGCTGTCCTCATCCGCCGGACCTTTGTACAGGATTGTATAGTATGTGCAGTAGCGGTCGATCTCCTGAAGTTTCTCCTGCGTGGACCGATCATCATGCCAGTAAGTCTTGAAACCTTCATAGACATCCCGCCGGTTCAGCAGATCATAGGTCTGACTTGCCAGGAAATAGCGGAAGAATTCCTCCAGGGTACGGGAATCCTGAAGAACACGCTCCAGAGGATGCCAGTACAGACGATAGTAATGTTCCTGAACCTCATTGGTATCATTCATCAGAATATAGTTGCGGATCAGATCCGCGGAGGTCAGCGGAGCACCGGTCGAGTTGATCGATTCAAAGATCTGCTGCGCATTGTCAAAATCAGACAAAGGGAATGCCAGAACATCCATTTTGTTCAGACAGCCGAAGATATCCAGAAAGGAATACTTCCGGCTGAACTGCTTGATGCGCTGGTAGATCGCATCGAAGTTCCGGTAGATAGATCCCTCCTTCTCCTGTTTCGTCAACCGTACATTGATGTTGTAGTACAGGCGGGCAAATACGTCATCCCCCGCAACAGCCGGCTTCAGGCGCAGACGTGCCTCTTCAATATAATGCCGGTTGTAGAGGAAATAATCATCGATCATTCCGATGATATCCCTTTCCCCTGCATCTGCGGCTGCCTTCTTCAGGGCGAGCAGAAATATAAATGAAGTCGTCAGTCTCTGCTGACCATCAACGATCTGGATCTGCCGGAACATGGAAGCGACTTCCGTCTCCACATAGATCAGGATCCCGAGAAAGTGATTGTTCGTCCTGCCGGCAAGCAGATCCTCCAGGTCATCAAGAAACCGGGCGGTTTCATTGCCCGGGTTCCATGTATAGTTTCTCTGGTAAACAGGAATCACGAACTGCGATCCCATATTGGACTTGATAAAATCGGACATCGTTGTCCGCAGGGGCTGCTTCACCATGGATCAGCCACCCTGTCGATCCTTCCGTATCAGGATGCGGAGTGCCTCGATCGCCGCCCGGATCGCCATATCCGTATCATGTACCTGTGGATTGTCCAGGCCAAGCTTCGCCCGTTCCTGATTGGCGACCGTCAGCAGCACCGTTCCGGCACGTACGTGAAGATATGCCGCAACCGTAAAGATCGCAGCGCTCTCCATCTCGGATCCCTTCGTCCCCAGACGGCACCAGGCATCCCATTTCCTGAGCAGTTCCGCACCGTTCGGCAGCGTCTCGGGACGATGCTGACCGTAGAACGCATCCTTGCACTGAACGACACCGGTATGGTAAGGCGCTCCGATCTTCGCTGCGCCTTCGACCAGAGCGTTGGTAATATCCAGATCGGCAACTGCCGGAAATTCAATGGGGGCGTATTCCTTGCTGGTGCCTTCCATGCGGATTGCTCCGGTAGCGATGATCAGATCACCGCTCTTGACATTGACATCCATTCCGCCGCAGGTACCGACCCGGATGAATGTATCCGCGCCGACCGCTGTCAGCTCTTCCATAGCGATGGACGCACTCGGTCCGCCGATGCCGGTACTTGTTACCGAAACAAGTTCACCGTCAAGATATCCGGAATAGGTCATGTATTCCCGGCTGTCTGCCACAAAATGAGGTTCATCAAAATAGGCCGCGATCTTCTCACAGCGTTTCGGATCACCCGGCAGGATCACATATCTGCCGACTTCTCCCTTTGCAACACCGACATGGTACTGCTTCCCGGAACCTTCGGAATAATCAATCATAATTAATAGTTCTTCTCCTTGAGCGGATTCAGTTCAGAGTCGATTGCCATACCGGCGATCCTCCAAGTTCCGTTCACCTTCAGCAGCGACATCTGATAGCCCGCATGCCACGTGCGGGAAACTTCCGAGTTCGCTGCATAATAATCAAATGTTACATAGCCTACCGCAGTCTTATCATCCTGCTGGATGATGTTGAAGGCTTTCACGTTGTCAAACCGGGATACATTATGTACCGAGAACCAGGCGTTCTGCATTGTACGGATCCTGCTGTACCAGTCGGAAGCCGTCACGGAGATCGCGCCGACCTGGCCGAGTGTGGATTCCTGCGCCGGGAACTGCGCAATGATCTGCGCATAGGAAGCCATAGTTTCAGCCAGTTCCGTACCCTTCGCTGTTTTACCGACATAGATCGTACCCGTACTGACATCTGTCAGCGTACTGTAGCCGGTCTCCTTGACACTGACCTCCGGCTCACCCAGCAGATTGTCGATCTCATAGACATCACACTTCGGTGCATCATTCCAGTTGTTCAGTCCGTGGAAGTTCTCCGAACGTCCATCCTTGTCCACGCAGTAGGATTTATCCACAGCAATGCCGTTGACATACAGCGTCATACCATCCGGTACTTCGATCCGGTAATCATTGTCACCGCTGAAGATCGTTGACGCATGGTACAGACCGTCCTTGCCCTTCTTCACCTTCACTTCCGCGATCTTCTCGTGATCGTATACCAGCGCATAGCGGGCATCTCCGTCTTCATCCGTTTCCTCGGCCACAAAGCTCAGTGCATCCAGGCTGATTCCGCGGTAGATATCCTGCAGAGCAGTCGTATAGTCCTCCTTGGAATTGAGATGAGGCGCAACTGTCAGGGAATCTTCGTAGATCTGATCGTAATGTCCGTTGCGGATATCTTCAAGATAGGTACTGATCGCACTCTCCGGCAGATCCGCCTCTGCTGCCCGGAATGCCTTTTTCCCGTTGTTCACATACAGGAAACTGCCTGCTGCAGATGCAGCCGCCACAGCCGCAATGATCACCAGTGCAGCACCGGTCTTCACTTTTGCCATCTTACTCATCCCCCTTGACCAGGAATACGGTCGGCAGATGTCTGGATCCGTACATCGAAACGGTCGTATTCACATACTTGCCCTTGTAGATCATAGCCGTGGAATTGCCGCCGTCCAGGTTCGCGGCCGTCTGGGCATCATAGGAACGCAGGATTTTGATCACATCCTCGTACAGAGCGCCGAAGAAACTGGGACCTCTTCCGTCCAGCACCAGCAGCAGGAATGTACCATCACCGGCCTGACCGATCGCCGTACGCGGATTGAGCATCGGATAATCCCCGTCACCGTCCTTGTAAACGACCTCATAGTTGTTGATGAAGGTCGGTCCGAATGTCACTGCTTCCTGCGCACCCCATTTCAGGGCATCCGCCGCTGTCGCGTCCACGCACATGAGTTTCAGGTCCTTGTCAATGGCAATGATCGGCAGGAATGTATTCATATTGCCGCTGATGAGCTTTCCCTCATGAATGACGATACCCCAGGCAAGACCGCCGTTTCCGGTACCGCCGGCATCTTCAAAACCACCTGCGTTGATTCCCGCAACGGCTTTGTTCATCTTTACATAGTCTTCCAGACTCGGTGCCTGCTGACCGTTGTTCATATTCGGATTGACCGCAACATAGACATCTTCCGGATGATGAACCAGCATCATATAGCCTTCATAGGTAGAACCGGAAATATGAATGACTTCAATCGGTTCAGCCTCTTCGTCCGTTCTTTCACTGATCGCAAAGTCTTCATCGAACAATGCATCCCACTCATCATCGGTATAGAACGTACGTGCCAGTTTATAGTCGAAGGAACCCTCCTTCAGGCTTTTCACCGCATTTCTGCTGTAGGCAACAGCCTCACCATGATACATTTCCCGCAGATAGAAATACCGTCCGAGCAGCGCAGACAGCACAACAATAAAAATGCATACAGCCGCAAGGAGACCTGCAGACATCCCCTGCTTTTGATTCTTGGCCATAAGATCATCTCCCTTTACAATAGTTTCATTATATCTGTTTATCCTGTATCCATCAAATACAGTGAAAAAACGAAAGGATCTGCGCAGGCAGATCCCCGGTTACTGTTCTCTTCGCATCGGGCAGGTCTTCCCGCACCCCGCACATCCTCTTGTACGGCAGGAGACAAGATACCGTACGGACAGATACAGCATCAGTCCGATCAGGACCAGTACGATCAGATCAGCACTGTTCACAGCAGACCACCGACCATATGTACCAGCACTGCCGCAAGCCAGGCAACAAAGCACTGGAACAGTACTACATACAGTGCCCACTTTCCGCCGAGCTCACGCCGCACAGATGCCACAGCCGCAACGCACGGCGTATAGAGAAGACTGAACACCAGTACGCACATCGCTGTCAATGTACTCATGACAGCGGTCACACCGCCTTCGGCACCGAAGAGGACCTCGAGTACGGTCACAACGCTCTCCTTGGCCATAAAGCCGCTGATCAGTGCCGTAACGATCCGCCAGTCACCCAGCCCTGCCGGAGCAAACACGGGAACGAGCATGCCCGCGATCCGGGCAAGAATGCTCCTGGAAGAATCCGTAACAGGATTCAGGCCGAAATCAAAGCTCTGCAGCATCCAGACAACGATCGTCGCAATGAGGATGACCGAGAATGCCCTCTGCAGGAAGTCCTTGGATTTTTCCCAGAGCAGCTGCAGAACATTGCGTGCCGCAGGAAGACGGTAATTCGGAAGTTCCATGACAAACGGAACCGGTTCACCACGGAACATTGTTTTCCGGTACAGAAGCGCCGCAAGGATACCGAACAGAATACCGATCACATACAGCCCGGTCATCACCAGACCGCCATGCGCCGGAAAGAATGCATTGACAAAGAACGCGTAGATCGGAAGCTTAGCCGTACAGCTCATGAACGGTGCCAGCAGGATCGTCATCTTCCGGTCACGTTCACTCGGAAGCGTCCTGGTCGCCATTACGGCCGGAACCGTACAGCCGAAACCGATGAGCATCGGTACGATACTTCTTCCCGAAAGACCCAGTTTCCGCAGCAGCTTATCCATGAAGAACGCCACCCTGGCAATGTAACCGCTGTCTTCCAGAAGAGAGAGAAAGAAGAACATCGTGATGATGATCGGCAGGAAGCTGAGAACGCTGCCGACACCTTCAATGATTCCCTTGACCACCAGACCATGAATCACAGGATTGACCTGATGAGCACTCAGCAGAGCATCCACTGAAGCACTGAAGGATTCAACACCGGAAGCCAGCAGATCCTGCAGAAAGGCCCCGATCACATTGAACGTCAGCCAGAAAACAAGACCCATGATGGCAATGAACATCGGAATGGCCGTATATTTGCCGGTCAGAAGACGGTCGATGTTCCGGCTCCGCTCGTATTCTTTACTGATTCCCGGCTTTACAACACAACGCTCGCTAACTTTTGTAATATAGGCAAAGCGCATATCCGCAATGGCCGCTTTCCGGTCCAGTCCGCGTTCCTTCTCCATCTGCACAGCGATATGTTCCAGGATCTCCTGTTCGTTCTCATCCAGGGCCAGCTGCTGCAGAACGAGTTCATCTCCCTCAATGGCCTTGGATGCCGCAAAACGGACCGGAAGACCGGCTTTCTCCGCATGATCATAGATCAGATGAATAACTGCGTGGATACAGCGGTGTACAGCTCCGCCATGGTCTTCCGCTGTACAGAAATCCTGTTCCAGCGGTTTTTCCTGATAAGTGGCAATATGCAGAGCATGCGCAACAAGTTCATCGATTCCTTTGCGTTCAGCTGCCGAAATCGGCACGACTGGTGTACCCAGCATCTCCTCCATTGCGTTGATATCGATGAAGCCGCCGTTTCCGGTCACTTCATCCATCATGTTCAGCGCGACCACGACCGGTACGCCCATTTCCAGCAGCTGCATCGTCAGATACAGGTTCCGTTCGATGTTTGTCGCATCAACGATATCGATCACAGCGTGAGGCTTCTCATTCAGCACAAAATCACGGGATACCAGTTCCTCACCGGAATACGGTGACATGGAATAGATGCCCGGAAGATCCGTAACCCGTGTATCCGGATGTCCGAGGATCGGGCCGTCCTTGCGGTCCACCGTTACACCCGGAAAGTTTCCGACATGCTGATGAGCTCCCGTCAGGCAGTTGAACAATGTCGTTTTTCCGCTGTTCTGGTTTCCAACC
>JAFWJP010000085.1 GCA_017514645.1 Solobacterium sp.
GCTGGAAGCTGCCGGTTTCGACTATGACAAGGTTCAGGCGGCAGTCAACGCAAAACTTGCCGGCAAGCCGATCGCACCTTCAGGAAACCTGGATGACATTGCGAAGGCTGTCATTCGCGGCGAATACGGAAACGGCGCGGACCGCAAGGCAAAACTGGAAGCGGCAGGCTATGACTACAATGCCGTACAGGCAAGAGTCAACGAACTGCTGAAATAATCATTCAGAAAAGCCGTTCTTCAGGAACGGCTTTTTTATATCGATCAGGATCTCTTCAAAGGGATCTGGGCAAGAATGATGCCGGCAAACACCAGCGCGCAGCCAAGCAGTTCCCCTGCACTCAGGACTTCATGCAGGATCACATACCCTGCCGCCGCCGCGAATACCGCCTCCATGCTCAGCAGTAATGTCGCAACCGTCGGATCCGCATCCTTCTGCCCGATGATCTGCAGCGTATAGGCAACACCGCTGGACAGGATGCCCGCGTACAGAACCGGTGCAGCAGCGGACAGGATGGCTTCCGGTGCAGGACGCTCCACCAGACACATCGGCACAGCACTCAGGATTCCTGCCGTAAAGAACTGGATCTCGGACATCAGAACACCGTCTGCCTTCGGCGCAAAATGATCGATGACCATGATATGCACCGCAAACAGAAACGCGCTGAGCAGAAGCAGACGCTCTCCCTTTCCAAGAGAGAAATTCTCCGGATGACTCAGCAGATAGAACCCGCACAGAGCAATCACTGCGGAAATCCATACCTGCAGGGTGACCTTCTTTCCGGTAAATGATGACAGAACAGGCACCAGGATGACATACAGCGCCGTCATGAACCCGGCTTTTCCTACACTGGTGTAGATAATGCCCTTCTGCTGGGTGACCATCGCAAATGTCAGAACAAACCCGCAGCACAGTCCGCCGATCAGCGTATCCCGGTTCAGATCCCCCTTCCGCAGGACCGTCCTCCTCGCCGCAAACAATACCGTACCGCCGATCAGGCAGCGGATACTGTCAAACGTCCACGGGCCGATCCAGCGCATGCCCACGCTCTGGGCAATGAACGCACACCCCCAGATCAATGCGGCAGAGAGCAGAAGAAGATTGCTGCGGAGATGTTTCATAACCGGTTCGTTATCCTTTCAACCCGGTCAATTTAGCATACCGCTCCTCTCTTTTCAAGAACAGCATCCCGCTGACACCCGCAAGACACAGCACCATCGGCAGGAATACGGCCGATACCACCCCGAGCATCATCACCAGAACAGCGCTGTCCTGTGCAGCCGCCAGTACCAGCAGTACGCTCACCGCACCGGCTCCCAGTACTGTATACGCCGTAAACCGGTCACCGGAACGGATCGTCTGCAGGCATACCAGGGAATTCACCAGACACAGGAAACCCATCAGCGGCATGATCCTCTGCAGACCCGCGCACCGGATAACGATCAGCACGCAGAAGTCAACCGCACACAACAGCGGGAAATCCTTCCATACATCCCTCCGGTCATACACAGCAGCC
>JAFWJP010000086.1 GCA_017514645.1 Solobacterium sp.
CACCGAGGATCATTCTTGACGCAGCGTTTGCGGACGCATACAGCGGACATACGAAGTATACGGATACCAGAGGATATCCCGAACTGCGGGATGAGATCCGGAAGTTCTATCATGAGCGTTATCACATGGAAATCAAGGATGAAGAGATCTGCGTGACAACGTCCGGACAGTTCGGGATGTACACAGTCTGTCAGGTCGTGATCGATCCCGGGGATGAAGTCCTCATCATTGAACCGTTCTTCACACCTTATCAGGATGCGGTCATGGAGGCGGGCGGTGTTCCTGTGCTTGTCAGTACTGTATTTGAGGAAGGATTCCGGCTGAACTTCGAGCGTCTGGAACAAGCACTGACGCCGAAGACGAAAGCCGTGATCATCAATACGCCGAACAATCCGACGGGTGTTGTTTATTCCCGGGAAATACTGGAACAGCTGGCGGATTTTGTGATCCGGCATGATCTGATCGTACTGGCGGACGACATCTACACATCCTACGATTTTACCGGACCGTTTGTACCGATTGCGTCCCTTCCGGGGATGTTCGAACGGACCGTGACCGTGAATTCCTTCTCGAAGAATTTCGTGATGACCGGGATGCGCATCGGCAATATCGTGGCTGTGAAGGACGTTGCGCGGGCGGTACAGCACTATATCGATATGACGACGTATTCCGCGCCTTCCATCTCCCAGCGCTGTGCGATCCACGGATACCGGAACTTTGATGCATTTGAAGCAGAAGTCGTGAATACCTTCCGCCGGCGGGTGGAGTATTCCTATGATCGTCTGTCAAAGATGCCGTTCATCGGAGTCCTGCCGGTGGAAGGCAGTTTCTACATCTTTCCCAATGTACGGAAGTCCGGTCTGGACGGTACGGCGTTTGCGCAGAAGCTGCGGGAGGAATGCCATGTAGTAGTCATTCCGGGCATCTTCTTCGGACCTTCGGGAAAGGACCATATCCGTATTTCATGTACAGCTTCACTGGACGCGCTGAAGGAAGCGTATGACCGGATGGAGCGGATGATATTCTGAAAACAGGAACAGGAGGAGTTATGAAAGTACTGTTTATCGGCAACAGCCACACATTCTTCAACGACATGCCGGAACTGTTCGCGCGCTTCTGCGGACTGGACAGAGAAAAGCCGGAAGTCACCATGCTGGCATACCCGGGCAAGTATCTCGACTGGCATATGCAGGAGTATTTCCCCACCAGATTCAATATCCTTTACGGCGGCTATGATTACTGCATCATTCAGCAGGGTGCCCATCCGTTCCCGGAGGTGGAAAGCACGTTCACCAATGCGAAACGGATCATTGAACTGTGCCGGACAGCCGGAACAAAGCCGGTGATCATCATGACCTGGGCAGAGAAGCGCTTCCCGGAGAACCAGGAGAAGATGATCGACTGCTATACAAAGCTCGCTGCGGAGACAGGAACACTTCTGTCCCCGGTTGGCCGGATCTGGCAGAAGCTGCAGAAGACGAATCCGGAGATCGAACTGTACTGGAAGGACGGAGAACATGCGTCGGTCTACGGTGACTATCTGATCGCGGCGTGCGACTATGCGGTCGTTACCGGGAAAACGGACCTGGATCTGCCGGCGGTCGGTCTGGATTTCTTCGGGAATCTGGATCTGGGGGAAAACTTCAAGGTGCTGGAGGATCCGGCACAGTGCAGTATCACGCTGGATCCGGAAAAGACAAAGGTCATCCTTGCGGCGATCAGCGAGGAACTGAAGAACCTGCAGGCGGAATAACTGCGTAAAGAAAAGACATGACTGTGTACAGCCATGTCTTTTTTCTGTCAATCCTTGTAGAACTCTGCAGCGTTGGTGTACATGATCCGCTTGATGGTATCCTTCTGCAGCGGGAGATCTTCCACCTGCTTTGCCAGATCATCCACGGAGATGGACTGGGTGGTCCAGTTGGACGCAAAGCACAGTCTGTCCTTCAGCTGTGTTTCGGCATAGTACAGGTAAGGTTCATAGCCGGAACCGCGGATGTTCATCTTGCGGGGTTCATGGGTTTCGAAGTTCAGATAGACGTTCTGGTGACGGTAGGCCAGGGCGATGAAATCCAGGACCCAGGGCCAGCTGCTGACGCCGGCCATGATCTTCAGTTCCGGGAAATCACGGGCGACTTCGTCAATATACCTGGGGTGTCCGATATCATAGGGGACTTCCTTGGAAAGGTTCAGACTGCTGTAGATATGGACCGGAATACCGAGCTCACAGGCTTTGGCATAGAGCGGATAGTTCTTCTTGTCGTTGGCCGCAAGATGCGTACGGAAAGCGGTGAGGTAGAGCGCGTGCAGACCGTAGTCCTTGACGCACTTCTCCAACTCGCGTACAGCATCCATGCCCTTGTTCGGATCCACAAAGATGAATCCTTTGAAACGGTCGGGATATTTATGAACGATCTCGGCTGTTTTTGCGTTGTCGTGTGTACTGTCGCAGGTGATGCCCCATTCAACATTGATGGAATCCAGGTATTCCACGAATCTGTCAGGTGTCATGGCATTCCTGTCGGCAGCGTCCTTGACAGTCTTCGTCCAGGCTTCTTCTCCTTCTTCTTCCAGAATCCGGTCGAGGTCTTCGATCTTCAGACCGATCTGTTCGGCAATTCCCGGAGCGTAGGCGGTCTTGTATCCGCGGAAGTTCGGATCCAGACACATATGACTGAGCATCTGTACGCATTCGTGTGCCTGCATCGGCATGTCGAGGCACAGATCGATGATTTTATAGTCACGCATAATACGGTCCTCCTGACTATCATTGTAGCGGAATCCTGCAGAACGATGCGATACGGAGAACGAAAAGAAAAGAGACCGAAGTCTCTTTTTCCATATATTATGTGAGAATTGTTTCAGGCAAGGATCGCTGTCCAGCCGAGATAATAGAGTACAGCAACGCAGAGGAACGTGACGATGATCGGAATCGTCCGCTTGATCAGTGCGCTGAGCGGGACATTGAAGTGTTCGCAGGACAGTGTCAGACAGACATGCGTCGGTGAGATCTGCATTGCGGCATAGACAGCACACATGAGCAGGCAGAGCAGCGGGAGTCCCGCACCCGGAATCGCTGCGAAGGCTACCGGAATCATCGTTGTTGTCATGGTCAGGGAACCGGCAATGATCGCACCGAAGAAGCAGATCAGCATGAAGACGAGGAAGGTCGGGATCGGCAGCCGGGAGAAGAATTCCGGCAGTGCTGTGATTGCGTCCGTCGACGTCAGGATCGCTTTGAAGATATAGACAGCCAGGGTGTTGCCGATGACCTTCGGCTGCAGGGAACTGATGATGAAGGGCTTGATCTCCTCGATCGTGAATCTGCCGGTGAAGAAGTAGGCAACCGTGACGATCAGGATCGCAAGCGCAACATTCATGCCGAAGCCGACGATCATGATGATGGCTGCGAGGATCGGCCAGATACCGAGAATGAATTCCTTGAAGTCGTTTGCCTTGTCGGCAGAACGTTCTCCTTCCGCCTTGACAGGGACTTTTCCTCTGTAGAGGAAGAAGCAACCGATCAGGACCAGAATGATCATCATCGGCAGCATCCCCAGAACGAAGTTTCCTGCCGAGAAACCGGTCAGGGCCAGTGCTGTCAGGATCGCGGCGTAGGTCGGCATGAAGGCCTCGGATACATGCCGGAAGAAGGATGCGGCAGTCGCTTTTTCTTCACGGGTAAGACGATCGCCGACAGCTTCGTCAATGACATCACCGGAGATGAATACTGCAGGTGCTGCAGGCAGAAGTCCGATGATGAACGGGGCGATCGTGCAGGTGATCCAGTTGTTGTGGAACAGCCTTGTCAGGGCTTTCTGGGAAATGTCAATACCGTTTCTGGCTTTGAGCATGCTCTGCATGAATGTGATCAGGTACATCATGATGATCAGCTGGATGGTGCTCCAGGCGGTCAGGTCATGAATGATGGCGTGAATACCCGTATCAAACGGTACACCATTGAGGATCCAGCAGACGATTGCCGCAACCGGTGCAGCGACCATCAGAGGCTGTTTCATGACAATGATGCCGATCATGACTGCGAATACGATAACCAGTTTTAAGATCTGCATACAGCGTTACCTCCGATTCAAAACACGGTAATTATATATGGGTTCTCTTTAAAAACAAAGATGATTTTTCATTGTTGTCAGTGATTCTGGCGTATTTTATGCGTGTTTGTTCCGTACAGTGGAAGACGGAGGATACAGCGATGAAACATGAACTGCGCTTCGGAATGATCACGGAACTGTACAGTACGGTAACAGGCAGCAGGAAAGCATCTGCACTGGATCTGCTGGATCACTGGTTCCCCGGACTGATTGTCGAAGAGGATCGTTCAGGAATCAGAAAAGATGCGGTATATGACGACCTGCAGTACCGGATCAAGGCGGTGCGGGTGAACGGCAGACTGTATACCGGCAATGACAGCCGGACGATCCAGATCATCGGCAGACTGAACGGTACAGCCAAGGGCAATCAGGAGACGGAACAGAAGACGGCAGAACTTATCCGGAAACATCTCGCATACCTCATCGCGGAAGATGATCATACAGCGGCGGATCTCTTTGACCATGTACATGAACAGCTGGCTGCGCTGGACGATTCCGTACAGCAGAAACTTTGTACTCAGTTGCAGGAATACGCTCTGTATGCTGCGGAGGAACGGACAGCCATGGATGAATATACCCGGGTACATGAACCGTTCCCGATGGATGAGGAGGTCTTCAGCCGCATTGTCTACAATGTCATCTATCAGACAGGACTGCAGACGTTCCGCGGTCTGTGCTGTGCGTGGCTGTGGATGCTGTGCGGGAGTCTTCTGCGCAATGAAGCCGGCAGAGTGACAAGGATCTATGACAGTGCCTGGGTGCCGGTCTTCCGGGAGACGGCGGAAACGCCGGATCTTGCGGACAAGATCGATTATCTTCAACATCCCGAGCAGTATGAATATGTATACCTGGGTGATGATCTGGATGCGCGTTTTCCGGGCGTGGAGTGGTACTGTGACCACTGCACGGCACATCTGAATGATCAGCCTGGATTCGATGATCACAGGAATGTCTGGGTCTGCAGCAGGTGCGGATGTGAGAACAGGATCAGTTCAGAGGAGATCTATGACAGCCGGCAGGACTGGTACAGCGGACGGCATACCAACGACCCGGCAAAGTTCCGGAAAGCAATCCGCCGCAGAAGGAAGGAGAAACGAACCTGATCCTGGAAAAAACATGGGCATAGGATTCCCGGTGTCAGGAAACTATGATGGGCACAGAAAGGAAACGACTTGACCGTTCCCTGCGGAACGGCGGTACGTTGTTCGTAACATCATCTGTGCCCGGTCATGAAGAAGAATGCGGAAAAAGAGGAGATTACATACAGTGTCGGGGAGATCTGCACCTTGACGGGTGTTACCAGGAAGACACTGTTTTACTATGACCGGATCGGTCTGCTGAAACCGTATGACCGGATCGGTGTACAGAGTCACAAGGTCTATGACAGAGAAGCGCTGGAACGTCTTCGCAGCATTCTGCTGTACCGGGATGCCGGTCTGCAGATCCGGGAGGTCCGGTACCTTCTGGAAGAAAACAGGGACAGAAAAACTGTTCTGAAGGAGATCCTGCGCAGGCTGGAAGCAGAAAGGGAAAAGAAGGAATACCAGATCGGGAAGATCAAAGAACTGCTCGGTGAGTGAATCTTGACCGTTCCCCGCGGAACGGAAGTACGGTGAGAGTAATGAAAGAGGTGCAGATCATGAAGAAACAATGGATTGCGGCAGTACTTGCTTTGTGTGTGGCAGGATGCGGGACAGGTTCCGGTACAGAATCACCGGGATCCGGACAGCCGGACGGAACAGAACCGGCGGAACTGAAGATTGAAGATATTGAATATGAGACGTATTACGGGCTGAAGGACAACGGCCGGTATATGTTGATGGATATCACGAATCATTCGGATTATACGTTCGTGGAGATGACGATGATCTTCACGGAGAAACAGGGTTTGACGGATGAGGAAAGAGATGTTTTCTACAGATATATCCAGGAGGTATTCGGCGCATCGGATGAAGAGATCGAGGAAGTCAGATCCAGGCAGTTCGGTGTATCTGCGGAATATGAAGGAGTGCTTTCCCCGGGTGATACCGGTACCGCGGATATGTACATCAACCAGAGCTATTATTACCTGCGCAATGAAGAGATCATGAATCTTGTAGTGCCTGATTATGCTAAGATCACCATGACGGACGGCCGGAAGGTCTATACGGCTTTGATCGACTGCATTGCCGGCAAGGTGACGATTGATAAAACGGCAAGGGATGCACATGAATGGTCTTCGTTTGCGATTGGTGATAAGGTGCCGGAACCGGAAGCCCTCATCATCGAGAAATCACTGGATTATGATGACGTATTCAGTTTTTATGCCTGCGGTCTGGCGCAGGATGGATATGATGCATATATCAGAAAATGTGAAGAAGCAGGGTTCAAGGTTCAGAGCAGATCGGGCGATTACTGTACGATGACATCGGAAGAAGGCTATGAGATCAGCCTGAGCTATGATGCGGAAGAATCAGAACTATCAGTACATGTTTCGTCTGCAGACTGAAACCCGGAACAACTGAATTTCCCTGGCAGGATCGCCTGAAAATGCCATACAATATTAAAAAGGGAAAAACTATGACAGAAGAAGTATTTTGGACATTTCCGGTGTTTGTACTTGCAATCCTTTGCATTGTGTTTGTGTTTCTGGGCAGATATCTGAAGCTCATAGGACGGAGGGAACAGGAGAACTGTACAACGCCCACGGAAGCGGAAGTGGTCGGGGAACGCTACAGCGACGGGGCGTATACACCGCTCATGCGGTTTACAGATCTGGATGGAAAGACGGTCGAAGGAACGTCAGGGGTATACCGTTCAGGCTGGAAAGTACCCCATTATGAAAACGGTACGAAGCTGACCGTGAAATACGATCCTCTTCAGCCGGAACACTTTGTGATTCCCGCGTTTGATACCAATGTCTTCCTGCTGGTCGGGGATATCTTCACGGTTGTGGGATATATCCTCATGGGCGCAATGTTCATCGTTGTCATGGTACAAAGGGGATTCTTCGGCTGATCATTCCTTTGCCCAGTCATAGATCTGCCCGTAGACAGTATAGTTCCGGTTATCCGCAACAAAACCGTTCTCAATACTCATGAATTCATCCCAGCGGTCTTCGAGACCGTATCTTTTTTTCAGGAAGGATGCCGGCAGGACCTGTTCCAGATCAGGAAAGTGTATATAGGAGTAGAAGACAGCACGGAACTGTACATATTCGGGTGGGCAGTCCTCCCGGCTGAATTCCTGATCGTAATACCGGATATCCTTGCCGGTCCAGAATCCGTTGTAGGGAATCATATCGATACAGGCCTTTGACAGTTCTCCCGTTTTTGTATGAGAAGAGGACTGCTGCAGATTGCGGTAAAGCAGATCGAAGAGTTCCACCAGTTTCTCCCTGTCCTTATGCCGGATCAGATGTTCCATATAGGCCAGCAGGGTTTCCTCGGTATCCTCCTGCATCAGGATGCCCTCTGCAGTCAGTTCCTGATCAACGATCATCAGACCTCGTTCCTTCAGCTCTTCCAGATTGAAGAACATCTGTTCCAATGCAGGACGTCCTTCTTTGTATACCGGCTGTTTCATGACGGTGCGGTCTGAACGGAAGATGACGGAAAAGCTGTGTTCCTTTCCTCTGTCTGCAGAAAGATAGGCAGAAACAGGGTATACCGGCGAAGACCGCGCCGTCTTCCTGTATTCCGCAAGGATGTAGTTGGAGAACAGATCCAGCGTTCCGTCTTCCGTGACCTGCTTCAGCATCGTTTTCTCCGGAAGAATGCCCTTTCCGGCGAAGGGATCAAAGGGAAACACCCGGTCATGGACCGGCTGTTCCGGCAGCCTGTCATCGGAGAAGACTGCCAGTACGAACATCTGGTTGGGCAGCGGGTAATAGTGGAATGCATGCACAAAGCCGTTCGCTGCAGCAAAGTCATCCATCTCCTGCTTCGTATACAATATCGTCCGATCATCAAAGACCCCGAACGGCCTGTCTACGAAATGATCCGTTTTCCCGCAAAGATACTTCATACCGTAACGGTTGTGGAATCCGGCAAGCAGTATACCGTCTTCCTTCAACAAGGGAGATAGTTCCCGGAAAAGCTCTTCCGGGCGCTTGGAACAAAGATCAAAGATATCAATTGCCAGAATGCAGTCATACTGTCCGTCAGAAGGGATCCGTTCAAGTACATGGACATTGTCTGCTCTGTTCATTCTTCTTTGGATCAGATTCCGGAACAACGGGTTCTCCTCCACTGTATCCAGAGAACAGACTTTGCCGGCAACGTATTCCGTCAATGTTCCGAGCTGTCC